>DASWLB010000523.1:0-4100 GCA_036396315.1 Alphaproteobacteria bacterium | reverse complement strand
CAGCGCATCGACCGCCGCCTCATCGCCCGTCTCGATCGCATCGGCGACGGCGCGGACGAGGTCGGGCCCGAGCCCGAGGAGGTCGGCGGCCTGCGGCGCCTCGGGCGCGCCCTGGGGCGTCTGTTCCGCGTTCTCGGCCATCGCGCCTCCCCTCCGAGGCTTCTATCCAGCGAACCTTTACCCAGCGAACCTTTCATACGACTTTCCCCTCACCCTGTCCCTCTCCCAGAGGGAGAGGGAACGCACACCGATGCCATGCGAGCCAACATGCGTCCAAGGGTCCCCTCTCCCAGCGGGAGAGGGACAGGGTGAGGGGTGAACGAGCCCGGTTGCGCGCTCGCAGCGATCAGCCGCGCGCCTCGGCGAGACCGGCATCGACCACGGCGACCGCCGACATGTTGAGGATGCCGCGCGCCGTGACCGACGGGCTCAGGATATGGGCCGGACGCGCCGCGCCCATCAGGATCGGCCCGATCGGAAGCGCGTCGCCCAGCACCTTCAGCATGTTGAGCGCGATATGCGCGGCATCGAGCGACGGCATGATCAGGAGGTTCGCCTGGCCCTTGAGGCGCGAATGCGGGAACTGGGTCGCGCGCAGCTCCTCCGACAGCGCCGTGTCGGCGTGCATCTCGCCTTCCACCTCGAGGTCGGGCGCGAGCGCGCGCACCTCGGCGACCGCCTCGCGCATGCGGCGCGCTGCCGGCGTGTTGGCCGCGCCGAAGTTCGAGTGCGACAGGAGCGCGACCTTGGGCGTCACGCCGAATCGGCGCACGATTTCCGCCGCCCGCACGGTCATCTCGGCGATCTCGCGCGGCGTGCGGTCCGCGGTGACGTAGGTGTCGCAGAGGAAATACGTGCCCTTGGGCAGGATGACGATGCTGACCGCCGCCGCCCGGCCGACGCCCGGCCCGAGCCCGATCACGTCGAGCACATGGCGGAGATGCCGGTCGTAGACCCCGGTCGTGCCGCAGATCATCACGTCGGCCTCGCCGCGCAGGACCATGAGCGCGGCGATCGCCGTCGGCGAGGTGCGCACCACCATGCGCGCATCGTCCGGCGTCACCCCGCGCCGGTCCATAAGCCCATGATAAAGCGTCCAGTATTCGCGGTAGCGCGGATCGTCGGTGGGATCGACCAGCGCGAAATCGCGACCGGCGGCGATGCGCAAACCGAGCCTGAGGATGCGGTCGGCGACGACGGCGCTCCGCCCGATCAGGATCGGCTTGGCGAGCCGTTCGTCGACGACCGCCTGGACGGCGTGCAGCACCCGCCATTCCTCGCCTTCGGCGTAGACCAGCCGCTTCGGGTTGGCGCGCGCGCGGTCGAACACCGGCTTCATGATGAGGCCGGAGCGGAACACGAATTCGGTGAGGCGCTGGCGGTAGGCGTCGAAGTCGGCGATCGGCTGGGTGGCGACGCCGCTGTCCATCGCCGCCTTGGCGACCGCCGGCGCGATCTTGAGCACGAGCCTGGGGTCGAATGGGCGCGGGATCAGGAACTCCGCGCCGAACCGCACCGGCTCGCCGCCGTAGGCCATCACGTCGATGTCCGAGGATTCCGCCTTGGCGAGCTCGGCCAGCGCATCGACCGCCGCGAGTTTCATCGCCTCGTTGATCGCCGTCGCGCCGACGTCGAGCGCGCCGCGGAACAGGAACGGGAAGCACAGGACGTTGTTGACCTGGTTGGGGTAGTCCGACCGCCCGGTGGCGATGACCGCGTCGGGCCGTACGGCTTTCACGTCTTCGGGCAAAATCTCCGGTTCCGGATTGGCGAGCGCGAAGACGATCGGGCGCTCGGCCATCGAGGCGATCATGTCGCGGGTCACCGCGCGCGGCCCGGACAGCCCGAGGAACACGTCGGCGCCCCTGAACGCGTCGGCGGCGGTGCGCGCGCTCGTCTTCGCGGCGTAGCGCGCCTTGTATTCGTCCATGCGCTCGGCGCGCCCCTCGTACACGACGCCGGTGAGATCGCACACGATCACGTTCTCGCGCTTCAACCCCATCCCGATCAGGAGGTCGACGCAGGCGAGCGCGGCCGCGCCGGCGCCGACCACGACGAGGCGGACCTCGCCGATCTTCTTGCCGACGATCTGAAGCGCGTTCTTCATCGCCGCGCCGACGATGATCGCGGTGCCGTGCTGGTCGTCGTGGAACACCGGAATCTTCATGCGTTCGCGCAGCTTGCGTTCGACGACGAAGCATTCCGGCGCCTTGATGTCCTCGAGGTTGATGCCGCCGAAGGTGGGTTCGAGCGCGGCGACGATCTCGACCAGCTTGTCGGGGTCGGTCTCGGCCAGCTCGATGTCGAACACGTCGACGCCGGCGAACTTCTTGAACAGCACCGCCTTGCCTTCCATCACGGGCTTGGCGGCGAGCGGGCCGATCGCGCCGAGGCCGAGCACGGCGGTGCCGTTGGTGACGACGGCGACGAGGTTGGCGCGGCGCGTGAGCGCGCGGGCCTCCGCCGCGTCCGCGACGATCGCCTCGCAGGCATAGGCGACGCCGGGCGAGTAGGCGAGCGCCAGGTCGCGCTGGTTGGCGAGCGGCTTGGTCGCGACGATCTGCAGCTTTCCGGGGGGCGCCTGGCGGTGATATTCGAGCGCGCTCGCCTTGAGATCGTCCGGCATGGGCCCCTCGCGGTCCTTGGAGACACAAAGATTCAGGCCCGCGCGCTCACGCGGCGGGCCCGGAAACTTGGTGCGGTCGAGAAGACTCGAACTTCCACGGGGTTGCCCCCACAGCGACCTCAACGCTGCGCGTCTACCAGTTCCGCCACGACCGCGTGATTATCGCTTTGTAGCGATTTTGTTGCGCTTTGGAAGGCGTCGGCATACCAAATCGCCCCATGGTGCGCAAGGCGAACCGTGGCGCGCCGGTCGCCTGGCAGACCGCGACCGGCCTCGTGCCGTACGAGGAAGCGGTCGCGGCGATGGAGCGGCGCGTCGCGGCGATCCGCGCGGGCACGGAAGGCGAGCTCGTCTGGCTCTTGGAGCATCCGCCGCTCTACACCGCGGGCGCGAGCGCAAGGCCGGAAGACCTGCTCGACCCCAACCTCTTGCCGGTCCACCGCACCGGGCGCGGCGGCCAGTTCACCTATCACGGGCCCGGCCAGCGCGTCGCCTACGTGATGCTCGATCTCGAGCGCCGCGGGCCCGACGTGCGCGCCTATGTCCAGGCGCTCGAGGAGTGGCTGATCCGAGCGCTGGCGGGGCTCGGCGTTACGGGCGAGCGGCGAGCGGGGCGCGTCGGCATCTGGGTCGCGCGGCCGGGCGGAGAGGCCAAGATCGCCGCCATCGGGGTGCGGGTGCGAAGCTGGGTCACCTACCACGGCGTGTCGCTCAACGTCGCGCCCGATCTCTCCCACTATGCCGGCATCGTGCCGTGCGGCATCGCCGAGCACGGCGTCACCTCGCTCGCCGATCTCGGCGTCGCGGCCACGATGGCGGAGGCCGACGCGGCGCTGCGTGCGGCGTTTACCGAGGTGTTCGGGGAGAGGGCAAGCCCTCATCCTTCGAGACGCGGTGCTGCGCACCGCTCCTCAGGATGAGGAAGAATGAAAAATCCACCTCATCCTGAGGAGCCGGCGAAGCCGGCGTCTCGAAGGATGAGGAGCAAACGCTAAGCCGTCGGCAGCTGGCGGAAATCGGCGTGGTCGGGCGCATCCGCGGCGAAGCGCTCGACGTGGTCGACGCGCGCGGCCGGCGGACCGACGCGGCAGCGCGCGATCATGTCCTCGACCGCCGCATCGGGCCCGGACAGCAACGTCTCCACCGTGCCGTCGCGGCGGTTGCGCACCCAGCCGGCAAGGCCGCACTGTACCGCCTGCTCGCGCGTCCAGGCGCGGAACCACACGCCCTGGACGCGCCCGTGCACCACGATCCGGACCGCTTCCATCGCACGGTTAGCCGCGCGTGAGGGCGAGGAAGCGGGCGGCGGCCTCGATATCGCACCGCAGCGCGGCGCGCCGCCGGGCGGCCTCGGCGTCCTCGCCCCACAGCTTGGCCTGATACAGCTCGTCGACATGGGCCGCTTCGTAGGCTCGCGCCCCGTCGATCCAGCCCTCGGCGACGGCCAGCGCGATCACCAGCGATCCGGTCGCCG
>DASWLB010000522.1:0-4838 GCA_036396315.1 Alphaproteobacteria bacterium | reverse complement strand
TCAAGCCCAAGGGCATCGACCTCGTGATCGGCGGCTTTCCCGGCACCGGCGCCATCCACGACCGCGTCGCCGAGGGCAAGGCGTGCGACATCAACGAGTTCAACGGCGGCCACTACATCATGCAGAAGGCGCTGGGGAGGGACGACATCACCGCCATCCCGGTGTTCCTGCACCGCCGCTTCCGCCACGGCTTCATCTACATCAACAAGGCGAAGGTCAAGGAGCCCAAGGACCTGATCGGCAAGCGCATCGGCTCGGTCTCGCTCGGGCCGGCGGCCAACTACTGGATGCGCGGCTATCTCGACGAGCTGGGCGTGCCGCACCGGTCCATCACCTGGGTGATCGACCGCTCCGACGACCAGGACCGCAATGCGCCCAAGGACCTGAAGATCGAGATGGCGCCCAAGGGGCGGCGCACCTACGACATGCTGCTCACCGGCGAGATCGAGGGCGCGCTCTCGCCCTCCATCACCCGCATGATCGGCGAGGGCGATCCCCGGGTCGGGCGGTTGTTCCCGAACTACGAGGAGGTCGAGGCCGACTATTACCGCCGCACCGGCATCTTCCCGATCATGCACGTCACCACCGTGCCGACCCGGATCGTCGAGAAGCACCCCTGGGTGGTCGAAAGCCTCACCCACGCCTTCGAGGCGGCGAAGCAGCTCGCCTACAAGCGCCTCCTCAACCCGCGCGTCGTGCCGTTCGCCTGGTACCGCACCTATTGGGAACAGGAGCGCGCCATGCTCGGGCCCGACCCGTGGGAATACGGGCTTTCGGCGCGCAACCGGAAGAACTACGACACGCTCGTCGGCTACGTGCACGCCCAGCTGCTGACCGGCCGGCCGCGCCCGCGGCTCGAAGACCTGTTCGCCAAGGAGGCCTTCGAGCTTGCGCTGCCGCTGCCCCGCTTCCACGAGCTCGACTACGCCGCCGAAGGCGGCGGGCGGGGCTAACTGAATCTGCCCTAGCCTTGGGCAGAGGGTGGACTCGCCCGAACGATTCGACCATTATTTGGGCGGATCAGGGACGGGGGCGCTCAAAAACTCGGCATCGCGGCTACGGATTCCGCCGCGCGGCACGGCCGCGCGGACGGCGACCGATGCGTGTGCCGGAATGCGCGCCCCCGCGAGGTCGTGGGGAGGATTCGCATGACGGCGTTCCGGTCGAAACTCGCGCTCGCACTCGTGCTGGCGGTCGCACCCTTGCCCGCGCTCGCGCAGGCCGCCGCGCCCCCGCCGGTGCTGAGCGGCGCCGACACGGCGTGGCTCCTCACCGCGACGGCGCTCGTCCTGTTCATGACCCTGCCCGGCCTCGCGCTGTTCTACGGCGGGCTCGTGCGGTCGCGGAACGTGCTGTCGGTGCTGATGCACTGCTTCGCGATCGCCTGCCTGGTCTCCGTGCTCTGGCTCGTGTTCGTCTATTCGCTCGCCTTCGGCGACGGCGGCGCGCTCAACCCGTGGATCGGCGGGTTCGCCAAGTCGTTCCTTGCCGGCGCCGGGGTCGCCGGGCTGCAGGGCACCATCCCCGAATCCCTGTTCTTCATGTTCCAGATGACGTTCGCGATCATCACCCCGGCGCTGATCGTCGGCGCCTATGTCGAGCGCATGAAGTTCTCGGCCGTGCTCTGGTTCTCCGGCCTGTGGCTGGTCCTCGTCTATGCGCCCGTCGCGCACTGGGTGTGGGGCGGCGGCTGGCTCGCCCAGATGGGGGTGCTCGACTTCGCGGGCGGGCTCGTCGTCCACACGACGGCCGGCACCTCGGCCCTGATCGTCGCCATGGTTCTGGGCGCCCGCAAGGGCTTCCCGCGCGAGGTGACGCCGCCGCACAACTCCGGGCTCACGGTCGCCGGCGCGGCGATGCTGTGGGTGGGCTGGTTCGGGTTTAACGCCGGCTCGGCGCTCGCCGCCAACGGCAACGCCGCCATGGCGATGACGGTGACGCACATCTCGGCCGCGACCGCCTCGCTCACCTGGATGGCGATCGAGTGGATCGCCCACCGCCGCCCCTCGGTGGTCGGGCTGGTCACCGGCACCATCGCCGGGCTCGCCACCATCACGCCCGCCTCGGGCTCGGTCGGGCCCGTGGGCGCGCTGGTCATCGGGTTCGCCGCCGGCCTCCTGTGCTATTTCGGCGTGCAACTGGTCAAGAAGCGGTTCGAGATCGACGATTCGCTCGACGTGTTCGCGGTGCACGGGCTCGGCGGCATGCTGGGCGTGATGCTGACCGGCATCTTCGTCGCCGGGTCCCTCGGCGGGCTCGGCTTCGCCGAGGGCAAGGACACGGGCTCGCAGCTTTGGGTCCAGTTCGTCGGCGTCGTCGCCACCTTTGTGTGGTCGGCCGTCTTGACGTATATCGTGCTCAAGATCGTCGACCTGATCGCGGGCTTGCGCGTCAGCGACGACCAGGAAACCGAGGGGCTCGACATCACCGCCCACGGGGAACGGGGCTACAACCTGTAGGACGCGCCCGGCCGGGGCCGCCCAGCTGAGGGAATGCCGACATGAAGCTCGTCATGGCCGTCATCAAACCGTCCAAGCTCGACGAGGTGCGCGAAGCGCTCACCGCGCTCGGGGTGCAGGGCATGACCGTGAGCGAGGTCAAGGGTTTCGGCCGCCAGAAGGGACACACCGAGATCTATCGCGGCGCCGAATACACCATCCAGTTCGTGCCCAAGATCAAGATCGAGGTGGTCGTGGCCGACGACGTCGCGGACCGCGCGGTCAAGGCGGTCCGCGAGACGGCGAACACGAGTCACATCGGCGACGGCAAGATCTTCGTCTACGACGTGGAACAGGCGGTCCGCATCCGGACCGGCGAGACCGACGCCGACGCGCTCTGAATGCCGGGCGCGGCGGCGCCACAATCTTGCCACGCGCCGCGTTCATTCCAATCTAGTGTCGGAATCAGCGTGCCAGGGAGGCGTCACCCATGGCGGGTTGGACATTGGAAGACATCCCGTGGAGCGAGTTCGACGCAGGCCGCGTCGATCCCGATCTCCTCTGCCTCGCCAAGACGGCGAGCCTTGTCGAATACAATTCGGCCGATTACGCGGCCTATCTCTCCAACGTGTTCCACGACGATCCGCGCTTCCGCAAGGCGGTCGCGAACTGGGAGGTCGAGGAGCGCCGGCACGGCGAGGCGCTCGCGCGCTGGGCCGCGATGGCCGATCCGTCGTTCGACTTCGAGGCGAGCTTCGCCGCGTTCGTCGCGGCCTTCCGCCTGCCGCTGGAGGCGCGCCAATCGGTGCGCGGGTCTCGCACCGGCGAGCTGATCGCGCGCTGCATGGTCGAGACCGGCACGCATTGCTACTACACGGCGCTCGCCGACCGGGCGGACGAGCCGGTGCTGAAGGCGATCTGCCGGCGCATCGCCGAGGACGAGGCGGCGCACTATGCCTTGTTCCATCGCGCCATGCGGCGCTACCAGGCCAAGGAACGGCTCGGGCTCGCGCAGCGCATCGCGGTCGCGCTCGCCCGCATGACCGAGATCGAGGACGACGAATTGGCGCAGGCCTTCCACGCGGCGAACGAGCTGGGGCGCCCCTACGACCGCAGGACGTCGTCCCGCGCCTTCTCCCGCCTCGCCGTCGGCTGCTATCGCGCGCGGCACGTCTCGCGCATGGCCGAGATGATGTGCATGGCGGTCGGGTTCGATCCCGCGGGCGCGACGGGCAAGGTGGTGACCGGCATCGCGCGACGCACCATCGAGTTCTATTTCATGCGCCGGAGCGGCGGGCACGCGGCGAATCTGCGCGCGCGATGCGGCGAAGGACCGGCCGGAACTCCGCCACCACCTTCCGATAAACGCGCCGCTTGAACGGCACCAATCTGGCCGCCTAGCCTCGCGGCTCCGAATGTTCTTGATTTGTTCTAGATACGCGAGTAGAGTTCACGGTACGTGACGATTCGCGGGCGACGACTAAAGTCGCAGCGATCCGATGCGGTCGGCATAGCGATAATGGCCCTCGACTCAATCTCGCTCAACGGCGCTCGGACCGAGGTGTCGGCGTTCGACAGCGCGGCGCCTTATCGGCTCTATTACGGCGATGCGTTCGCGTGGCTTTCGTCGGCCGATCCGAACTCCATGCAGGCCGTTGTCACCGATCCCCCTTACGGGTTGCTCGAGTACTCGAGCGAGCAATTGGCAAAGCTCAAGCTGGGTCGTGGCGGCGTGTGGCGCATCCCGCCATCGTTCGATGGCTGCAAGCGGCGGCCGTTGCCGCGTTTCACGGTACTCACGGACCAAGATCGGGAATGCCTTTTTGCGTTTTTCCGGGAGCTCGCACGATTGCTGATGCGCGTCTTGACCCCCGGAGCGCACGTCTTCATCGCGACGAATCCGCTGGTATCCTATTTGGTCTACGAACCGTTCATCGCGGCAGGATTCGAAAAGCGCGGCGAAATCATTCGCGTCGTGCAAACCCTCCGCGGCGGCGACCGTCCCAAAAATGCGCATCGCGAATTTCCCGGGGTCTCGGTGATGCCACGGTCGTGCTGGGAACCTTGGGGTCTCTTTCGTAAACCGTGCGACGGTAGGGTTCAGGACAGTTTGCGGAAATGGAAGACGGGGGGACTTCGGCGAATCTCCGCCGACGAGCCGTTCAAGGATTTGATCTATTCATCGCCTGCTCGCGGTGGCGAGCGCGCCATCGCCGCACACCCGTCGCTGAAGCCGCAACACTTTCTCAGGCAGATCGTTCATGCGGCGTTGCCGCTCGGAGAGGGAGCGATCCTCGATCCGTTCATGGGCTCCGGTTCGACCATTGCGGCGGCGACGGCCTGCGGGCTTCGGAGCGTCGGAATCGAGATGCACCGCGAGTATTTCGATCTGGCGGTCGA
>DASWLB010000521.1:0-3632 GCA_036396315.1 Alphaproteobacteria bacterium | reverse complement strand
GGAACCCGCCGTCCACCAGCCGTGCGAGACGGTCCGCATCGAGCGCGTCCGCGATCGTGCGCCCGGTGCGTTCGGCGAAGCGCGCATGCGGGATGCCCTCGGCGATGCGCAGCCCCATCATCACCACTTCGTCGAGCCGTTCGGCCGCATCGAGCGCGCGGCGCTCCTCGGTGCCGGAGCCGGCGCGCTCGACCGCATCGAGCCAGGCCTCGGGGGCGCGGCGGTTGACCGTTGCGTAGGTCGCGCCGTCCCGCGTGATGCGCCCGTGCGCGCCGGGCCCGATCCCGGCATAGTCCGCCGCTTGCCAATAGGCGAGGTTGTGGCGCGATTCGGCACCCGGCCGCGCGTGATTCGACACCTCGTAGGCCGGCAGCCCCGCCGCCTCCAGCACGTCCTGGGTCGCCTCGTAGAGCGCGGCGGCCTCCTCCTCGTCCGGCACCGCAAGCTCGCCCCGCCGGTGCGCGCCGTAGAACGGCGTGCCCTTCTCGATGGTGAGCTGATAGACCGAGATGTGCTCGCCCGCGTGCGCGAGCGCGCGGGAGAGTTCTTCGCGCCATGCGGCGACGGTCTGATCGGGCCGCGCATAAATCAGGTCGAACGAAAACCGCGAAAACGTGCGTGCCGCGATCGCGACCGCGGCAAGGGCTTCCTTCGCGTCGTGCGCGCGGCCGAGCCGGCGGAGCGCCCGATCGTCGAGCGACTGCATGCCGAGCGACACGCGATTGACGCCGGCGTCGCGGTAGGCGGCGAACCGCGCGGCGTCCGCCGAGTTGGGATTGGCCTCCAAGGTGATCTCGCAGTCGGGCGCGAGGCCCCAGAGGCGCTGGGCCTCCGCGATCACCGCGGCGACCGTCTCGGGCTCCATCAACGACGGCGTGCCGCCGCCGAAGAAGATCGAGCCCAATCGCCGCCCCGGCGCAGCCGCGGCCACCGATCCGAGCTCGGCGAGGAGCGCCGCCCGCCAGCGCTTATGGTCGACCGCGTCGCGCACATGGCTGTTGAAGTCGCAGTACGGGCACTTCGAGACGCAGAACGGCCAGTGCACGTAGAGCGCGAGGGGCTCGGCGGTCATCGCCTCAGTCCGGGAAGCAGGCGCGGACGAGCTTGCGGAACGCGTCCGCCCGGTGCGAGATCGCGTGCTTCGCCCCGGGCTCCATCTCGCCAAACGTCTCGCTCCTGCCATCGGCCATGAACATGGGGTCGTAGCCGAACCCTTTCGACCCCCGCGGCGGCCAGACCAGCGTGCCCCGGACCTCGCCCTCGAAGGTCTCGCAATGACCGTCCGGCCAGCACAGCGCGAGCGCGCAGACGAACCTGGCCGACCGGTCGCGCGACCCGTCGAGCAAATCGTTGACCCGCTTCATCGCAACATCAAAATCTTTGGTCGCGCCCGCCCAGCGCGCCGAATGGATGCCGGGCGCACCGCCCAGCGCCGCGACGGCGAGGCCGGAATCGTCGGCGAGCGCGGGCAGGCGTGCCCGCTCCGCCGCCGCGCGCGCCTTCAAGACCGCGTTCTCGACGAAGCTCGCGCCGGTCTCCTCCGGCTCGGCCAGGCCGAGCGCGGCGGCCGAGGCGACGTCGGCGCCGTGCGGCGCCAGCAATTCTGCGATCTCGCGCACCTTGCCCGGGTTGTGGCTCGCGATGACGAGGGTTCCGCCCGCGAAACGGCGCGCCATGGCCTAAGCCCGCTTCAGCGCGTCCGCCTGCAGCGCGGTGAGCTGCGCGACGCCCCGCTCGGCGAGCGAGAGCAGCCGGTCGAACTCGGCGCGGGCGAACGGCGCGCGCTCGGCCGTTCCCTGCACCTCGACGATCGCGCCCGTGCCGGTCAGCACGAAGTTCGCGTCGGCCTGGGCCTTCGAATCCTCGAGATAGTCGAGGTCGAGCACCGCCTCGCCCTCGAACAGGCCGCAACTGACGGCGGCGACCGAACCGGTGATCGGGTCCCGCTTCACCGTCTTGTCGGCGAGGAGCCTTCGCACCGCGAGCGCGAGCGCGACCCAGCCGCCGGTGATCGACGCCGTGCGCGTGCCGCCGTCGGCCTGGATCACGTCGCAATCGACGCGGATCTGCAGCTCGCCCAAGAGGGTCAGGTCGGTGACCGCGCGCAGCGACCGGCCGATCAGCCGTTGGATCTCGTGGGTGCGCCCGCCCTGGTGGCCGCGCGCCGCCTCGCGCGCCGTACGCTCGTGCGTCGCGCGGGGCAGCATGCCGTACTCGGCCGTCACCCATCCCGTGCCGGTGTTGCGCAGGAACGGCGGCACGCTGGTCTCGACCGTCGCCGTGCACAAGACGTGCGTGTCGCCGAAGCGCGCCATGCACGAACCTTCGGCGTATTTCGCGAAGCCGGGCTCGAGGCGGATCGGGCGAAGCTCGTCGGGGGCGCGGCCGGAGGGTCGCAGGGCCATGATGCGGGCGGGATCCGGTGAGGGGAGGCGCGATGGGACGCAAGCTATCCCGCCGGTCTCCGCCCGTAAAGCCCGGCCGGGCCGCGCACCGCCGCGGGGCCCGACATTGACGCTCCGCAGACCCCTCACTACATTCGGTCCGAAGCGTGGACATGCCATGAATGCGACACCGCCCGGCACGATCGGCGAGCTGAACGAGCGTTCGCGCGCCATCTTCCGCGAGATCGTCGATGCCTACGTGCAGACCGGCGAGCCGATGGGCTCGCGCACGCTCGCCAAGCGCCTGGCGCTCGCGCTGTCGCCCGCGACCATCCGCAACGTGATGGCCGACCTCGAGGACGTGGGGCTCCTGTTCTCGCCGCATACCTCGGCCGGACGGCTGCCGACCGAAGCCGGGCTCCGGCTGTTCGTCGACGGGCTCCTCGAGCTCGGCAACCTGTCGGCCGAGGACCGGGCCGAGATCGAGGCGCGCTGCGCCGCGGGCGCGAAGCCGCTCGCCCAGGCGCTCGAGGAGGCGACGACGGTGCTCTCCGGCCTGTCGCGCTGCGCCGGCGTCGTCGTCGCGCCCAAGACCGACCGCGCCTTGAAGCACATCGAGTTCGTCAATATCGGCGACGGGCGGGCGATCGTCGTGCTCGTCACCGAGGACGGGCTCGTCGAGAACCGCATCATCGAGCTGCCGCTGGGTGCGCCGCAATCGGCGCTGATGCAGGCCGCGAACTACCTCAATGCGCGCATCGCCGGGCGGACGATGGACGAGGCGCGCGGCTCGATCCTGGCCGAGCTCGATGCGCACCGCGCCCAGCTCGACGCGATCACGACGCGGCTCGTCGAGGCCGGGCTCGCGACGCGCGCGGGCGACAACGGCGCCGGCACCCTCATCGTGCGCGGCCAGGCCCATCTGCTCGAGGACGTCTCGGCGATCGAGGACCTCGAGCGGGTGCGCGCGCTGTTCGAGGCGCTCGAGACCAAGGAGCTGATCGTCCGGCTGATCGAACTGTCGCAGGGCGGCGACGGCGTGCAGATCTTCATCGGCGCGCAGAACGAGCTGTTCCGGCACTCCGGCTGCGCCATGATCGTCGCGCCCTATTCGGGCCCGAGCGGCAAGATCGTGGGCGCCATCGGCGTCATCGGGCCGACGCGGATCAACTACGCGCGCATCATTCCCATGGTCGATTACACCGCCAAGGTGATCGGCCGGCTGATCGGATGAACCCTCGGACCGGA
>DASWLB010000520.1:0-9716 GCA_036396315.1 Alphaproteobacteria bacterium | reverse complement strand
GCCGGCACCGAGCCGGTGTCGCTGTTCCGCAGCGACGACGAGGGGCGGAGCTGGCGCGAGCTGCCCGCCATCGGCCGCGTGCCGGGGACGGAGAAGTGGTCCTTTCCGCCGCCGCCGCACATCGCCCACACCAAGTCGTTCTGCTTCGATCCGCGCGACGCGGACACGTTCTACGCAGCGGTCGAGCAGGGCGCACTCCTCAAGACCACGGACGGAGGGCGGAGCTGGCGCGAGCTCGCGAGCTATTACCGCCCCGAGGACCGCTGGTACCGCGACATCCACCGCGTGGTAATGGCGCCGTCCGATCCCGACAGGCTCTACATGACCACCGGCATGGGGCTCTATGCGAGCGCGGACGCGGGCGAGAGCTGGGAGCAGCTCACCGAACTCACGTTCCGCATCGGCTATCCCGATCACCTGGTCATCTCGCCCGCGGACGAGCGGGTGATGTTCATGTCGGGCGCGGGCGAGGACCCGTCGGCGTGGCGCACGACGCGCAAGGCGCGCGGCACGGCGATGCGGAGCCGCGACGGCGGACGGAGCTGGCAGCCGGCCGACCGCGGCCTGCACCAATCCGAGCGTCCCAACATCGAGGCCATGTGCCTCGCGTCCCACCCCGGCGGCTTCGCGCTGTTCGCCGCCAACACCGACGGCGAGGTGTATTGCAGCGAGGACGGCGCCGAGAGCTGGACGCGCATCGCGGTTGGGCTCGCGCCCATCTCCAAGGTCGGGCATTACCGTAACGTGCAGACCGCCACCGCGTGACCGCGCGGCTGGCCGGTAGCTCTGCCGTCACCTATACTTCGCATAACGAGAACAGGGAGGGGCCCCGTCGTGCGGCCGAGCGGGGCCTGCACCGCGATGGCCAATGACGCGCGCGCCGCGGCGGAACCCGCGGCCGTAACCGCGCTCGACCGCGTGCAGGATCTGTGCGCCACCGCGAGCCGTCCGGTCGCGTTCGTCGGCGTCATCGGCATGCTGGTCGTCTCCGGCGTGACCGTGATCGACGTGCTGTTGCGCTGGTTCGTCGGCTCCGGCGTGACCGCTCTCAACGAGATCACGACGATGATTTTCGCCGTCGCGGTGTCGGCCTGCATGCCGTCCGGACTCGCGCGCGGCGTGCACGTGACGGTGGACGTGCTGCAGCCCTGGTTCACCGCGCGGCTGACCGCATGGCTGAACGTCGCGGGCGCGCTCCTCCTCTTCCTGTTCTTCGCGGTGTTGGGATGGCGCCTCTATCTCCACGCCGACAACCTTGCGGCGCAGGACCGGATGACCATCATTCTCGGCCTGCCCGAGGCGCCGTTCATGTACGCGGCCGCGCTTCTGTTCGCGTTCGGCGCGGTGGTCCAGGCGGTGGTCGCGGCGAACGCGATACGCCGCGCGGCCGAATCCATCCGCGCACCTTCCGGATCGCGCGCGGCGGCGATCTCTTCGCGCGCGAGCGCCGGGGCGATCGGCGTTGCCGCCCTTGTCGCCGCGCTCGTCGTGTACGTCCTCGCCGATTTCGCCGCCGTGTCGCAGTGGACGCAGGACAACCAGGGTTTCGCGCTCGTCATCGCGTTCTGCGCGATGTGGGCGATGCTCCTGCTCCTCGTCCCGCTCGCCGCGGTGCTCGGCCTCGTCGGGCTCGGCGGCATCGCGACCGTGATCGGCTTCCAGCCGTCGCTCACCGCGCTCGCGACCGAGGCGGCGCGATTCCTCACCGATTACCAGATCGCCACCCTGCCGCTGTTCCTGATGATGGGCAGCTTCGCCGCGGTCGCGGGCGTCGCGGGCGACGTCTATCGCCTCGCCCAGGCGGTGGTCGGCTCGCTCCGCGGCGGACTCGCGCTCGCGACCATCGCCGGCTGCGCCGGGTTCGGCACCGTGACCGGCTCCTCGCTCGCCACCATCGCGACGTTCGGCCAGATCTCGCTGCCCGAGATGCGGGCGCGCGGCTATTCGCCCGCGCTCGCCACCGGCTGCGTCGCGGCCGGCGGCAACCTCGGCGCGCTGATCCCGCCATCCGGGCCGCTCATCCTGTTCGCGCTTCTGACCGAGGCTTCGATCGGCCAGCTGTTCATCGCGGCGATCATACCCGGTCTGCTCGCATTCGCGCTCTACAGCGCCGCGGTCATGTTCTACGTCCGGTTCGCGCCGAGTTCCGTCCCGCCGGCCACCCGCATGCAGTCGAGCGAGCTTGCCGCCGCGCTCCGCCAGTGCGGCGCGGTCGTCGTCCTGTTCGGGGCGGTGATCGGCGGGATGTACATCGGCGTGTTCACCGCGACCGAGGCGGCGGCGGTCGGCGCCTTTCTCGCCTTCCTGCTGGCGCTCGTGCGCGGCCGGCTGCGCGCCGGCACGTTCTGGCAGGTGATGGCCGAGACAACGGCGTCCACCGCCCTCATCTACACGCTGATCTTCGGCGCGCTGTCGTTCTCGTTCTTCGTCGGCGTCACGTCGCTGCCCGAACGCCTGACCGGCTTCATCGCCGAGCTCGACGTGGCGCCCCTCGTCGTCGTGGCGATCATCCTGCTGATCTATGTCGCGCTCGGCTGCATCATGGATTCGTTCGCGATCCTGGTGATCACCGTGCCGGTCGTGACGCCGCTGATCCTATTCCTCGGCTACGACATGGTTTGGTGGGGGATCATCAATCTCGTGATCGTCGAGATGAGCACGCTCACCCCGCCCTTCGGCATCCACGTGTTCGTGCTGAAGGCGCTGGTGCGCGACGTGCCGATGGCCATCATCTTCAAGGGCGTGTTCTCGTTCGTCGCCGCCGACGTGGTGAAGATCGCGCTGCTCGTCCTGTTTCCGGCGATCACGCTGTGGCTGCCTTCGACGATGTTCAAGTGACCGCGGTTTGACCAAGGTGGAAACGCGGACCTAAGATTGCGGAAAACCAACTCTAGAACGGGAGGTCACCATGAAGTTCGTGTTGTCAGGCATCGCGGCCGCCGCGATGGCGCTTGCCGGGTTCGCGCCCGGCGCGATGGCCCAGGGGTCGAAGTTGATGCTGAGCTCGATGAGCCCGGGAGGCAGCAGCAACTCGAAGCTGTTCGCCGAATGGGGCCGCGAGCTTGCCGCGGCGAGCAAGGGCACCCTTGGCTTCGAGATGAAGGACGGAGTCTCGCTCGCCTCGTTCACCAACGTCATCGATCGCGTCAACGCGGACGTGCTCCAGATCGGCTGGACGATGCACGCGTTCTATCGCGGCAAGTTCCCGCTGTCCGAGGTGGGCTCGCTGCCGTTCGTCGCCGACGATCAGATGGCCGGTGCGGAGGCCACGTGGCGGCTTTACAAGACCGGCATGCTGGACGCGGAATACAAGGAGCTGGTGCCGCTCTGGATGGTGTTCGTCGGATTCACGAAGATCCACCTGGCGAAGCCGATCGCCTCGCTCGACGAACTCAAGGGCAAGAAGATCCGCGTCGCCGGCCACAACCAGATGTTGATCGGCAACCTGCTCGACATGTCGCCGCAGTCGATCCCGGCGAACGACATGTACGTGGCGCTGCAGCGCGGCACGCTGGACGCGATATTCACCTCGTGGGCGGCGTTCGTGCCCTACAAGCTTTACGAGGTGTCGACCTACCATGTCGAGGTCCCGCTCGGCACCAGCACGACGTTCTTCTTCATGTCGCGCAAGAAGATCGCGTCGTTGCCGGCCGACGCGCGCCGCGCCATCGAGCTGCACTCCGGCGATCGGGTGAATAAGCGGTTCGCCAAGCATTTCTACGACCAGGACCTCGAGGGCCGGCAGATGACCGAGAAGCACGGCGGCCACCAGATCGTGCCCCTGCCGCCGGCGACCGCCGCCGAGTGGCAGAAGCGGATCGGCGATGCGGTCGTCGCGGAATGGGTCAAGACGACGCCGGGCGGCGACAAGGTGATCGAGGCCTACCGCAAGATCTATGCCGGGGTGAAGGCGGGCAGTTAAGGCGGACGCGAGATCGCGGGTCGGGTGCCGTTACAGGCGCCCGGCCTCGAACTCGGTGCACGACAGCCCGTGCGCGGCGAGCCCCTCCTCGAGCAGATCGGGGAGGAGCGGCGTGCCGAGCAGGTAGTCGGAGGTTGCGCCTTCGCGGCGCTCGCGCGCGTCCTTGACCGCCCGGCTCCACTCCTTCGCCGTGTAGTCGCCGCGCCCGACCCAGGCGAGCGCGACGAGGTCGATCTGCTCGTCCTCGTTGAGCGCGTCGATGAAGCTCTTGAGCTCCTCATAGGTCGGATCGTCGGGGTAGGCGGCGAGCACCGAGCGGAATCCCTCGTCCGACGGGTTCGAGCCGGGATCGTCCTCGACCACGTCCTCGGGGACGTCGAACTCGCGTGCCTTGACGACGATGAAGCAGACCTTTTCCGGGTCGATCCGAAGCATGACCGTCCTTTCTTGCGGGCAGGCCGGCGGGGCCGTCGGCCCGCGCCACGACGCGCAGAGCCTAGGCGGTCGCCAGTTCCGGGCCTTGATGCAAGTCAACCGCGCAGGCCCGCGCCGCGGCTAACCTCGCCGCGTCGCCGGGCCCGCGCCAAGCGAAGGGGGCACGACATGCCGCCGCACGATGCCGAGATCCGCTATCCCGTCGAGGACGGCGTCTCGCTGATCGAGATCCGGCTCAACACCGTCAACCAGCTGTTCAACTCGCTCGACCCGTCGCCGTTCCACGAGAAGGACCTCGACGCCGACGCCGAGGAATACATCGTGGGCGCGGTCGACGATCTGCCGATCCCGGCCCCGCTCAAGCTCGTGTTCCTCCTGCCGTCCGAGGAGATCGGTACGCCTGGCGCCGGCGCGCTTTCCGAGGCGATCCACCACTATTTCGGCTATGCGCTCGCCGCCACGCGGCGCAAGCTGCGCTTCGCGTTCCGCGAAGGCCGCATCAGCCTCGCCATCGGGTTCGCCTTCCTATTCGCCTGCGTGAGCCTGCGCGAGATCGCGCTCACCCTGGGCGACGGCACGGTCAACCAGATCGTCGCCGAAGGGCTCCTGATCTCGGGTTGGGTCGCGATGTGGCGGCCGCTCCACATCTTCCTCTACGGCTGGTGGCCGATGCGCCATCTGTGCCGGGTCTATACGAAGCTCGGTGAGATTCCCGTCGAGGTGCGCCCGCACGCGTCGCCGACCGAGGCGCGCCGCCGCGCGGCGTGATCCCATGAAGGCGCCCGGCGCGCCGCGTCACTCCGCGATGTGGTGCTTGCCGATCGGCGTCACCGTCGAGGCCTGCGGGCCTTGTTCGCTCTCGTTCTCGGCGACGACGAGACGCACCTCGGCGCCGACCGCGAGAGCCGTGAACTTGCCGTCCACGACGCTGTTGCGGTGGAAATAGATCTCCTGCCCGTCGGACAGCGCGACGAAACCGAAGCCTTCGGTGGGGAACAGCCGCACCACCTTGCCGTGGATCGGCGCCGCGTGCGTCTTCACGTCGCCGCGCATGCGCCGCGCATGATCCTCGAGCCGGCGGGAAGCCGCGTCGAAGGCGTCGCGGATCGCGACATACACGTCCTCATGGGCGTGGTCCTGCGGCCCCACGCGCCCGACCGCGATCTCGCGGCCCGGCACCGTGATGTCGACGACGCAGTTGTACAGTGTGCCCTTGCGGTGCGTGCGGTGGTGCGCCTCGATCACGACGCGGCAGCTCGTGATGCGGCCGAACAGGCGCTCCAGCCGTTCGACCTTTTCCCGGATGTCGGCCTCGATGGCCGGGGAGGGGTCGATGTCGCGGAACGTAACCTGGAGCGGGATCTGCATGGGGCCTTGCCTCCGTGTTGCAACCGAATTCGCGATCAGACGTCGATGACGCATTGCGCGCGCCACAGCCCGTCCGCACCGCGCGCGACCTCGAGCGCCGTATAGGTCGCGCCCTTGATCTCGACCGCGGGCTCGTCGCGGGCGACGTCCACCTTCTCGCCGCGCACGATCGCCTCGATGCGCGAATCGGACAGGCGAACCTCATAGGCGCCGAACAGCATCTTGCGCACCGCCATCTCGTAGATCACCGCGTTGAGCCACTCGACGAACAGGATGTCGAGCGCGGGCGCTTCGCACCGCACCGCGACCGCCTCGCGCGCGGCGACCTTGCGGTCGGTGACGACGGCCGTGAGCGCGAGCCCGGCCTGCTCGAACGCCGAGGCGGGCGTCGGGCCGAAGCCGCAAATGCCCACGTCGGCGTCGTGCGGGAAATGGCGCCATCCTGCGCGCCCGGCCTGCCGTCCTTCCACCATCCGTCCATGGACCCTTTACGTTTCCGGCGGTCATGACCCTAACGTCGCGCCGGCCGCGGCAATTGAGGTAGGTCAATGATCCCTATCGCCCGCGAATCCGCGGGCCCGATCATCCCTTGACGACGATGCGGGGGATGAGCCGCGCCACCTTGCGCGCGAGCCCGGCCTGCTCGGTCGCCTCGATCACCTGGGCGACGTCCTTGTAGGCGCCGGGCGCCTCCTCGGCCACTCCCCGCATCGACGGGCTGCGCACGATGATGCCGCGCCCCCGCAGCTCCGCGACCAGCTGGCGGCCCGACCAGTGCTTCAACGCCTGGTGGCGGCTCATGGCGCGCCCGGCGCCATGGCAGGCGGACGAGAAGGAGAGCGTCTCGCCGCTCGTCATGCCGGCGAGCACCCACGATTCGGTGCCCATCGACCCGCCGATCAGCACCGGCTGGCCGATGGCGCGGAGCGGCTCCGGCACGTCCGCGTGGCCGGGCCCGAAGGCGCGCGTCGCGCCCTTGCGATGGACGTAGAGGCGGCGCATCGCGCCCCCCGCGCGGTGTTCCTCGACCTTGCAGGTGTTGTGCGACACGTCGAACAGCAGGTCGAGCCGCGCCTCGGGCAGGCGGTAGGCGAAGATGCGGCGGACCAGGTGGGTGAGGATCTGCCGGTTGGCGAGCGCGCAGTTGATCGCGGCCCGCATCGCTCCGAGATAGCGCTGCCCCAGCTCCGAGGCGATCGGGGCGCAGGCAAGCTCGCGGTCGGGCAGCACGATGCCGTGCGAGGGCGCGGCGATCGCCATGTCGCGCAGGAACTCGGTGCCGATCTGGTGGCCGAGCCCGCGCGATCCGCAATGGATGGTGATCACGACATCGCCTTTCTCAAGCGCGAAGCCCTGGGCCGCCGCCTCGTCGAGGATGTCAGCGACCTCCTGCACCTCGAGATAGTGGTTGCCCGAGCCGAGCGTGCCCATCTCGTCTTGTTGGCGGCGCTTCGCCTTGTCGGACACGAAGGCGGGCTCGGCGCCCGCCATGCGCCCCCGCTCTTCGGTGCGCGCGAGATCGGCCTCCTCGCCCCAGCCGCGCCGCACCGCCCACGCCGCGCCGCCCTTGAGCATCTCGTCCATGTCGACGGGTTCGAGATGGATCGCCCCTTCCGAGCCCACCCCCGCCGGGATCGAGCGCGCGAGGTCGGAGGCGAGTGTGTCCAACACCGGCGCGAGCGCGGCGGCCGGCAGCCCGGTGGTCAGGGTCCTGACGCCGCACGAGACGTCGAACCCGACCCCGCCCGCAGAGACGATTCCACCCTCGTCGGCATCGAACGCGGCGACGCCGCCGATCGGGAACCCGTAGCCCCAGTGGGCGTCGGGCATCACGTAGGAGGCCTCCACGATGCCGGGCAGCGCGGCGACGTTCACCGCCTGCTCGCGCACCTTCTCGTCCATGTCGCGGACCAGGGCCTCGCTGGCATAGATGACGACCGGCACGCGCATCGCGCCCGAGGGCGGCACGCGCCAGGCGAACTCCGAAACGCGCTTGAGGGTCTCCGTGTCCATCGCCCGCCGGTCATCTCCGCCGCAGATAGACGAACCAGTACACGGCGCCGACGAGGACGCCGCCGCCGATAATGTTGCCGAGCGTCACGGGAATTAGATTCGATACCAGCGCCATGCCATCGATGGAGGCGTAGGCCGCCCGATCCTCGCCGATGGCGGTCCAGAACGCGGCCGGCGCCCAGTCCATCACCAGGATGGCGTGGGGCAGGACGTACATGTTCGCCACCGAATGCTCGAACCCGGCGGCGACGAAGGTGGCGATCGGCGGCACGATGGCGAGGATGCGGTCCGCCGTGGTGCGCGCGCTGTAGCACAGCCAGACCGCAAGGCAGACCAACACGTTGCCGAGGATGCCGTTCGCAACCGCCGCGAGGAACGGCAGCTCGGCCTTGGCGCGCGCGGTCGCGAGCGCCGCGGCGCCGACCGCGCCGTTGCCGGCCTCGTGCGCCCCGGCGGCGAAGACGAGAGCCGCCGTCGCGGCCGCACCCACGAAGTTGCCGACATAGACGATGGTCCAGGCGCGGGCGAGGTCGCGTAGCCTGATCTCGCCGCCGGCCCACGCCATCACCATCAGGTTGTTGCCGGTGAACAGTTCCGCCCCGCCAACGACGACGAGGATGAGCCCGACCGAGAACGCGATCCCGGCGATGAGCCGCGCGATCCCGTACGGCATCGCCCCGTCCGCGCCGGCGAGGGCGATCGAGGAAGCGAGGGCTCCGAACGCGATGAAGGCTCCGGCGAGCACCGCGAGCGTGAGCAGGCGCGTCGGCTCGAGCTGCGTCTTCGCGACGCCGATGCGCTCGGCGGTCTTCGCCATCTCATCGGGCAGCAGGGCGTCGATCGTCGTCGGTCCGTTCATGTCCGTGCCTTCCAGGCCAGCCGTGTCGGGACGATCCTACCGCGCAGCGAAGCCCTGTATGAAGGCGATGAGATCGGCGATCTCGGATTCGCTCAGGTTGAAGTTGGGCATGTTCGGGTGCGAGGTGGAGAGCCAGGCGCGGAGCTCCGCCGGCGAACGCTGGCGTTGCCGGGCGATGACGGCGAAGCCGGGTGCGGCGTCCGTCTGGGCGGCGCCCCTGCGCTCGTCGATCGCGTGGCAGGCGGCGCACCATTGGCGGGCCAGCGCTTGGCCCTGCGCCGCATCGGCCGCGTAGGCCTTCGCCCCGAACGCGGCAATCGCCACGGCGGCCGCCGCACCGAGCGCCCGCATCGAATTGGACATGTTTGGCTCCCTCGCTCGCCTGTCGCAGGTGTCGTGCACCGGCGCGCGCCTGCGCACATTGATTTGCCTCAATGGCGCCCCACTACGGTTCGATCGGCATCCACGTGCGGCCGAGCTTGCGGTAGCGCCGCTTCACGGCCGCCCAGGCGATGCGGTGGGCCGCCTCCTCGCGGCGCGGATCGCCCGAATGCTGGCGCCAGGCGGCGTTGAATGCGCCGCGATAGATGTCCTGGGCGTGTGGCGGCAGGTGGTCGCGCACCGCGGGCGGCAGTTCGCTGTTGTCGGCGTAGGGCATGGTCAATCCCCTCGGGTCGGTCATCGCCGTACCCGCTTGTAGATCTCGATCACGGCAAGAATGGCGAGGGCAGGCACGGCGAGCGCAATGCCGTCGGCAATCGTCAGCTCCGTGAGCGACAGGAGGTCGCGGAGCCCCGGCACGCCGAGCACGGCGACCTGGAGGAGCTGGGTGCCGATCACGGCGCCGATCAGAAGCGGGTTGTGGGCGAGCGGGATTCTGAACGTCGATCGACGCTCGGACCGGCAGTTGAAGCAATGCGCGTTCTCGCACCACACGAGCAGCCAGAGCACCGCCCCCTGCGCGGCCGCGTGCGCGACTCCGGCCGACAGCGCGGCCTGGTAATAGAGGAACGCAAGCGTCCCGATCGCGACCCCGCCGAGCGCCACCTGCTCGATCATGCGGCGGTCGAACACGGGCGCGTCGGCCGGGCGCGGGCCGCGCGCAAGCACCCCCTGTTC
>DASWLB010000519.1:0-2581 GCA_036396315.1 Alphaproteobacteria bacterium | reverse complement strand
TGGTGGGTCTCGGCCGCGCTCCGCAAGCACATCATCCGCAGCTTCAATCTCGATCCCGTCGAGCTCGACGAGCGGATCGAGGACGTGATCAAGGACATCCTGGCCGAGGACGCGGGCGATCCGATCGCCGGCCGCAAGGGCGCGGAGCTTGCTAAGCTCCTCAACCAGCGCCATGCCCTCTCCCCCCAGCTCATGGTCCAGACCTTGCGCCGCGGCGAAGTGGCGCTGTTCGAGGCGATGTTCGCCGAGCTGACCGGGCTGCGCGAGAAGCTCGTGCGCCGCATCCTGTTCGAGCCCGGCGGCCAGGGGCTCGCCGTCGTCTGCCGTGCGATGGCGATCGCCAAGCCCGATTTCGCCTCGCTGTTCCTGCTGAGCCGCAGCGCCCGGCCGGGCGACAAGGTGGTCGACCCCAACGAGCTGTCGGCGGCGATGGTGTTCTTCGACCGAGTGAAGCGCGAAGCCGCCGAGCGGCTGGTACGCCACATGCGGCTCGATCCCGAGTATCTCGAATCCATGCTCGCCATGGACGGGGCGGACGAAGCGGACGCGTCCGCCGTACCGGCGCCGCGTGCCGCGAACTCCAACGGCTGATCGTCGCCGCCCCGCACGGGGCGACCCGTCGCGGCGGAATATTGCCGGTGAGTTGGTGTAGAATAGGCGATGCCAGGCCGCCGGGTCCGGACCCGGAGCGGCCGAAGGATCGAGCCGGTGAGCGACTCCCATCACCTGATCGTGGAGCAGATCCCGCATCTCAGGCGCTATGCGCTTGCACTTCTGGGCGATCGGGAGCGCGCCGACGATCTGGTGCAGGACTGCCTCGAGCGGGCATGGAGCCGCTTCCACCTGTTCCGGCGCGACGGGAATATGAGGGCGTGGTTGTTCACAATCATGCATAACCTCAATGCGAATGCGGCGCGGCGCGCGAGCCGGCGCCCGCGCACCGTGCCCTACGAGCACGACCGCCATGCCGTGCCCGTCGCCGGCAACCAGGAAGACCGCCTGGCGATCGCCGCGCTTTCCAAGGCGCTGGGCGAGATGCCGCTCGAACAGCGCGAGGTCGTGCTGCTGGTCGGGCTCGAACAGATGACCTACGAGGAGGTGTCGCGCATCCTCGAGGTGCCGCTCGGCACCGTCATGTCGCGGCTGCACCGCGGCCGGGAACGGCTGCGCGCCATGTACGAGGGCCAGTCGGGCCCGGTGCTCCGGAGGATCAAGTGACCGGCCGGCCGGACGGCATCGCGGCGGCCGAACTGCACGCCTTTGTCGACGGGTCGCTGTCCGCGGACCGGCACGAAGCGGTCGAGGCGCATCTCGCCGCGACGCCGGAGGACGCCCAGCGCGTCGCCGACTACCAGCGGCTCAACGCCGAGCTTCACGCCGTGTACGACCCCGCGCTCGATCGCCCGGTGCCGGTCGAGTTCACCCGGCAGAATCGCCGGCTGTGGGAAGACCGCCGCGTCGGCCGCGCGCTCGCCGTCTTTGCCGCTTCGATCATGCTGTTCGCAGCCGGTGTCGCGTCCGGCTGGTTCGCGCGCGACGCGACCACGCCCGCCGCCGCCGCGCACGCGCCGATCGTCTATTACGCGGCCCGCGCCCACGACGTATTTTCGCGCGAGGTGCGCCACGCGGTCGAGGTACCGGCGAACGAGGAGGACCATCTCGTGCGCTGGCTGTCGAAGCGCATGGGCGGCGAGATCAAGGCGCCGCGCCTGTCGGAGTTGGGCTACCGGCTGATGGGTGGCCGGCTGCTGCCGTCGGGCACGACGGTCGCCGCGCAGTTCATGTACGAGGACAAGTCGGGCGCACGCCTCACCCTCTATGTCAAGTCCGGCATGGAGAAGAACCGCGAAACCGCGTTCCGCTTCGACGAGTACGACGGCGTCGCGGTGTTCTATTGGATCGACGGGCCGTTCGGCTACGCGCTCGCCGGCCAAGCGCCGCGCGAGGCCCTCCTCTACGCGGCGAAGCTCGTTTACGACCAGATCGAGCGCTGACATCTCCCGTCGTGTCATCCCGGACGCAGCGCAGCACGAAGTGGTGCCCCCCGGGACGAAGTGCCCGGGGGTGATCCGGGATCGCGAAGAATGGTGGATCCCGGGTCTGCGGTGCCCCGCTGCGCGCAGCACCGCACCCGGGATGACAATCATGTATTCACCGCAAGCGCCGCGACACCCGGCAGGTCCTTGCCCTCGAGCCATTCGAGGAAGGCGCCGCCCGCCGTCGAGACGTAGGTGAACTCGCCCTCGACCCCCGCCGCCGCGAGCGCCGCGACCGTGTCGCCGCCGCCCGCGACCGAGACGAGCCGGCCTGCGGCAGTGAGCCGGGCGGCGGCGCGCGCGACCGTGACCGTCGCGGCGTCGAACGGCTTCACCTCGACCGCGCCGAGCGGGCCGTTCCACAACAGCGTGCGGCAGCGTTCGAGCCGCTGCGCCAGCGCCTCGGCCGAGCGCGGCCCGATGTCGAGGATCATCTGGTCGTCGGGCACGGCGGTAACGGGCACAGCTTCCGACGACGCGCCCGCCTCGAGCTTCGCCGCAATCACCGCGTCCGTGGGCAGGACAATCTCGCAGCCGAGCGAATC
>DASWLB010000518.1:0-3568 GCA_036396315.1 Alphaproteobacteria bacterium | reverse complement strand
GCAGCGGCGGAACAACTGGTACTCGCGCCGGTCGAACACACCGTGATCGATCAGTTGCTCCGGCTCGCGGACGCGGTAGACGTACTTGGCGATCCAGAACAGCGTGTGCAGGTCGCGCAGCCCCCCCTTGCCCTCCTTGATGTTGGGCTCGAGCACGTAGCGCGAATCGCCCATGCGCTTGTGGCGCGCGTCGCGCTCGGCCAACTTCGCCTCGACGAACTGGGGCCCTGTGCCTTGGGCGATCTGGCGGGCGAAGCGGCTGCGCAGCTCGTCGTAGAGCGGGCGCTCGCCCGCGACGTAGCGCGCCTCGAGCATGGCGGTGCGGATCGTGATGTCGGATTTGGCGAGGCGGACGCATTCGTCGAGCGAGCGCGTCGCGTGCCCGACCTTGAGGCCCAGATCCCACAGGAGATAGAGCATGTACTCGATCACCTGCTCGGAGCGGGGCGTCACCTTGTAGGGCAGCAGGAACAGGAGATCGATGTCGGAATGTGGCGCGAGCTCGCCCCGCCCGTAGCCGCCCACCGCGCACACCGCCATGCGGTCGCCCGAGGTCGGGTTGGCGGCGGGATAGGCGCGGGTCGCGGCGAAATCGAAGATGTACTTCACCAGCGCATCGACGAGCTTCGCGTGCGCGCGCACGACCTCCTCGCCGAGCGCGCCGCGCGCCTCGAACGACTGGCGGATCGCGGCGCGGCCGTCGGCGAGCCAGCCCTTGAGCGTCTCGAGGATGGCGGGCCGGAGCTCCGCCGCCGCCCGGTCGCGGTCGCCCATCAGCGCATCGAGCGCCCGGCTCGACGGCGGGGTGCGGATGATGTCGCGGCTGCGGGCGATCGCGATCATGGCGGTTCTGATAGCAGGCACGGGGGCCGCAGGGCCAGAGCTTTCCCGCGCGGAGCCTGCGCGAGGCGCCCCTAACTTCCCGTTAAGTCTTTGATTTTGCTGATGCCCAGTTTCGCGTCAGGCGCCGCGCGCGAGTGCCTTCAACCGGTAGATCAGCTCGAGCGCGTCCTTGGGCGACAGCTCGTCCGGGATGACTGCGGCGAGCGCTTCGGCAATCGGGTCCGGGGCAACCGTCCGCGCCGCGGGCGCGGTGCGGGATGAAGCCGCGAACAGCGGCAGGTCGTCGGCGAGACGCGCCACCGCGCCCGACTGTTCGCCGGATTCGAGGGCCGCCAGCACCTCCTCGGCGCGCGCGATCACGCTGCCCGGCAGGCCGGCGAGCTTCGCCACATGGATGCCGTAGGAGCGGTCGGCGGCGCCCGGCGCGACCTCGTGCAGGAACACGACCTCGCCCTGCCATTCCTTGATCCGCATGGTGCGGCAGGCGAGCGCGGGCAGGCGGGCGGCGAGCGCCGTCAACTCGTGATAATGGGTCGCGAACAGGGCGCGGCAGCGATTCACCTCGTGCAGATGCTCGAGCGTCGCCCAGGCGATCGAGAGGCCGTCGAAGGTCGCGGTGCCGCGCCCGATCTCGTCGAGAATGACGAGGGCGCGCGGCCCCGCCTGGTTGAGGATCGAGGCGGTCTCGAGCATCTCGACCATGAAGGTCGAGCGACCGCGCGCGAGGTCGTCGGCCGCGCCGACCCGGCTGAACAGCCGGTCGACGACGCCGATCCGCGCCTCGTCCGCCGGCACGAACGAACCCATCTGGGCGAGCACGGCGATCAGCGCGTTCTGGCGGAGGAAGGTGGACTTGCCCGCCATGTTGGGGCCGGTGACGAGCCAGAGCCGCTCGCCGGGCGCGAGGTCGCAGTCGTTGGCGACGAAGTCCCGTTCGTGCGATGCGGCGAGCGCCGTCTCGACCACCGGATGGCGCCCGCCCTTGACCGCGAATTCGGGCGAATCCTCTACGATCGGGCGGACGTAACGGCGCTGGACGGCAAGCTCGGCCAGGGCGGCGGCGACGTCGATGCGGGCGAGCGCATCGGCGGCGAGCGCGATCGCCTCGCCGTGCGCCGCGACCTCGCCCGCGAGCGCGTCGAACAGCTCGAGCTCGAGGGCGAGCGCCTGGTCGGCGGCGCGGTCGATGCGGGATTCGAGGTCGGCCAGCTCCGCCGTCGAGAAGCGCACGGCGTTGGCCATCGACTGGCGATGGATGAAGGTCGCATCGCCCGACACGGGGATCTTGTCGGCATGCGTCGAGGTGATCTCGACGAAGTAGCCGAGCACGTTGTTGTGGCGGACCTTGAGCGAGGCGATGCCGGTTTGCGCGGCGTAGCGCGCCTGGAGCCCGGCGACCAGCCGGCGGCTTTCGTCGCGGAGCGCGCGCAGCTCGTCGAGCTTGGGCGCGTAGCCCTCGGCGATGAACCCGCCGTCGCGCACCAGGACCGGCGGGTCGGGCCGGAGCGCGCGGGCGAGCCGGTCGATCAGCGCGCCGTGATGGCCGAGGTCGCGGGCGGAAGCAGCGACCCCCGCCGGCAACGGCGCCGCGGCGGCGTCGATCAGAGCCGCACGCAGCTCGCCCGCGCGCGCGAGCCCGTCGCGGATGCCGGCCAGGTCGCGCGGACCGCCGCGCCCGACGGTGAGGCGGCCGAGCGCGCGCTCGATGTCGGGCGTCTTCGCGAGCGTCTTGCGCACCTCGCCGCGCAGCCGCTCCTCGCCCGCGAAGAACGCGACCTCGTCGTGGCGGGCGCCGATCGCCGCCGGATCGGTCAGGGGCGCGGCGAGGCGCCGCGCCATCAGCCGTCCGCCCGCCCCCGTCACGGTGCGATCGATCACGGCCAAGAGCGACCCGTCGCGCCGGCCGCCGAGCGATTGGGCAAGCTCGAGGTTGCGCCGCGTCGCCGGATCGATCTCCATGACCGCGCCGCTCGCCCCGCGCCGGGGCGGCGAAAGGCGCGGGATGCGCCCCTTCTGGGTGAGATCGACGTAATCGACCAGCGCGCCGCAGGCGGCGATCTCGGCGCGCGAGTACGCGCCGAACCCGTCGAGCGCGGCGACGCCGTAAAGCGACTCGAGCCGCCGCCGCGCGGTTTCCGAATCGAAGCGCGATCCGGGCTGCGGCGAAAGACGCGGCTTCCACAACGCCAGCAGCTCGAACAGGCCGGGATCCTGCAGCACGCGGTCGGCGACCAGTATCTCGCCCGGATCGAGCCGGGCGAGGGCGGCGGGCAGGGCGGCGGGCGCGGTTTCCTCGACCCCGAACGCGCCGGTGGAGACGTCGACCCAGGCGAGCCCGAGCGCGCCGCGCACGTTGGCGAGCGCGGCGAGGTAGTTGTTGCGGCGCGCATCGAGGAGCGAATCCTCGGTGAGCGTGCCCGGGGTCACGATGCGGATCACGTCGCGGCGGACCACCGACTTGGCGCCGCGTCGCTTCGCCTCGGCCGGATCCTCGAGCTGCTCGCAGACGGCGACGCGGAAGCCCTTCCGGATCAGCCGTTCGAGGTAGGATTCGGCGGCGTGCACCGGCACGCCGCACATGGGAATGTCCTGCCCTTCGTGCCGGCCGCGCTTGGTGAGGGTGATGTCGAGCGCTTCCGCCGCCTTGACCGCGTCCTCGAAAAACAGCTCGTAGAAGTCGCCCATCCGGTAGAACAACAGGCAATCCGGATGCTCCGCCTTGATG
>DASWLB010000517.1:0-9457 GCA_036396315.1 Alphaproteobacteria bacterium | reverse complement strand
GGCGGATGGCGGTCGGCGTCGAATACGACCAGCCTATAGTCGAAGAACGCGTTGGCGGTCAGCGCATCGCCGTAATAGACGGCCCACGGATCGTAGGTTTCCGCTCGGCCCGATGCGGCCGATGCGCACGCGAGAAGGACGGCGATGACGCGCGCGAGCGCCCTCATCCTGCCTTCGCCCCGAAGCGGAGCGTGCGGCCGAGCCCGTCGGCGAGCGCGGTTGTCGCAGCGACGCCGAGCGCCCGAGTCGCCCTGCGCGGATCGCCGATCGACACGCGGATGTCGCCGGCGCGCGGGGAGTCGTGGCGGATCTCGGGCCGGTGCCCGGCAAGCTCGCCGATCGTCCGCGCGAGATCGAGCACGCTGGTCGCCGTGCCGGTGCACACGTTGAACACCTGCGCCCCGCCCGCGCAGCGTTCCATCGCGGCGAGGAGGTGCGCCACCACGTCGGCGACGAAGATGAAGTCGCGCGTCTGGTTGCCGTCGCCGAAGATCGTGATCGGCCGGCGCGCGGCGATGCGATCGGCGAAGATCGCGATCACGCCCGAATAGGGCGACGCCGGGTCCTGGCGCGGCCCGTACACGTTGAAGAAGCGGAGCCCGGTCGTGGGCACGCCGTGCACCTGCCAGGCGACGCGCCCGTGCAGCTCGCAGCCGAGCTTGTCGGCGCCGTAGGCGGTGAGCGGGCGGTGCTCGCCGTCCTCCGTGAGCGGCACGTTGGGATCGTCGCCGTAGATCGCGGCCGAGGACGCGTAGACGACCGGCATTTTGCCGCCGCGTCCCTGGCGCGCGCCGTCGAACACGGCGACCGCGCCGGTCAGGTTGCTGCGATGGACGTTCACCCAATCCTCGTTGGCGCGCTGCACCGAGGCGACGGCCGCGAGATGGAAGCATCCGTCCGCGTCCTTCATCAGCGCGCGGACGAGCGCGGCGTCGGCCACGTCGCCCACGGTCACTTCGGCCGCCTCGGGCGCGCTCTCGCGCTTGCCGGTCGAGAGGTCGTCGAGGATGCGCACGGAATCGCCGCGCGCGACGAGAGCGTCCGCCAAATGCGAGGCGATGAAGCCGCAGCCGCCGGTGACGAGGTATCGGGCCATGGCGGAATCGGCGCGCCGGTCGCTACGATCTTACGATGTCGAGCGGCGCGAGGCCATGCTCCGGCCGCTTCCGGTCGGCGCCGCCGACCGAGGGGTTGCAGACGACGAAGGTGAGGTAGGGCAGCTTGGCGAGCCTGACCGACACGATCCCGAGCGCGACGCAGGCGGCGATGAGCGCGGCGAGGAAGTATCCATAGCCGTAGTACGGGAAACCCAGCTCGAGCGCGCCCAAGGTGAACAGCGCGTTGGCGCCGAGGAACGTCGCCGTCGCCGCCACCATGTCGCGCCGGAGGTCGAAGTAGGTGAGGATGATCATCGCGAACAGGAACAGCGCGTGGAACAGCGCGCCCAGCACGCCGATGCGGAACATGCCGATATGGTGGTAGGCGATGCCGAAGGCGCCGAGGAGCTGGGGCGCGAGCACGATCGCCGCGAACGAGACCGTGCCCTGCAGGACGATCAGGTTGCGCAGGCTGCCCGCGAGCGTGTCGACGATCTCCTTCTGGTGGCCGAGGATTTGGGCGTACGTGCCGTGACGCTGGATCGTGCGGTAGAACGCGACGTAGCGTTCGAAGAACGAGGTCTCGGTCATGATCATGAACAAGGCGAGCGACGGCACGATCGTGAGGTAGGCGAAGAACATCGCGCTATCGTAGAACGGGTGGATCGCGAGCCCTTCGGGCGTCAGCACGCGATCCGGCGCGAACCACATGATCCACTTGTCGGCCCAGATCGCCGCCGCGTAGAGGAGGCCCGCGATCGGCAGCTCCCAGTACGGGCGGCAATAGGCGAGAAACGCCATCGGGCGCTTCAGGGGATGGCGGTACTCGGCGAGGATGCGCGCGATGATCACGAACACGATCAGGGCGAACCCGGCGGTGAACCCGCCCAAGAGGCCGAACGTGCCGTAGGGGAAGCCGAACACGACGCTCGCCGCGACCGCGACCGCGATGCCGCCCGCGAAGGCGAGCGTGACGGTGCGGTAGTCCTTGAGCGCGGTGAGGAACACGGTCACCTGCCACAAGGCGGCGATGACGAGGTAGTTGATCACCGAGAGCACCGCGAGCGGACCCGGCAGGTCGGGCACGAAGGCATAGAACGCGGCGGCGAGCGGCGCCTGGAGGGTGAAGTTGACGATCAGGCTGCCGAGCAACATGCCGGGCGCCCGCTCGACGTTCTTGAGATAGATCTGATCGGACAGGAAGCGCGTCGTCACCAGCGCGACCGGGCTCGTGAGGGTGAGCGAGAAGGCGAAGTTGTAGATCAGGATGGTGCGGAACAGCTCGAGCTCGCGCATGGTGTCGAAGCCGACCACGAACCACGTGACGGCCGCGATCGCGAGCACGGTCATGAGCCAGGGACCGCCCGAGACGACCGAGGCGTGGCCGTAGGCGCGCACGAGGCCGGCGAGGTCGTCCGACCGGGTAAGCCGCCGCAACTCGAATCCGACTCCCGCCATCAGGCGACCTCCGCCAATCGGGCGGCTCGGTCGGGCCGCTGCCTCAGCTCGTCGTAAAGGGCGCGGTACACTTCGTTGAGCGTGTCCCGATTGTAGGTGGCCGCGACGCGGGCCTTGATGGCCTTGGCGCAGGCCTCGCGGTGGCTCGGCCGCAAGAGGAGATCGGCCACCGCCATCGCCGTCGCCACCGGATCGGCGAGCGCGGTGATGGCGCCGCCCGGCCCGAAGGCGGGCACTTCGTCCGCGGCGCCCTGGATCATCTCGCGGCACGCCCCGACGTCGGTTGCCACCGTCGGCACGCCGGCCGCGCCCGCCTCGAGGATGACGAGGGGCTGCGCCTCGGAGATGCTGGTCAGCACGACGACGTCGATGCGGTCGAGATAGTCCTCGAGCCGCACCTGGCCCGCGAACGACACCACCTTGGCGAGGTCGGCCTGGGCCACGAGCTTCCGGCATTCCGCCGCGTATTCGGGATCCTCGTCCTCCGGCCCGAGGACGAGGGCGCGGATGTCCGGCACCATCGTGCGCAAATGCGCGATGGAATAAATGAAGGTCTTCACGTCCTTGATCGGCACGACACGGCCGATGAAGGCGACGGTCGGGCGGCGCGGCGTCGGGTCGCGCGCGATGCGCGACAGGCCCGCGTAATCGACGCCGTTCGGGATCACCCGCATCTTGGCCGGATCGGCCCCATCGCGCCGCTGCAGCTCCTGGTTGCCCTGGTAGAGCGTGACGATCGCATCGCACGCGTCGTAGCAGGCGTGCGAATAGCTCACGAACGTGTCCACCCACAAATCCTTGAGGCTGCGTCCCTCGCTCTCGACGCCGAAGCCGTAGCGCTGCTGGCGCCCGAGCCACTGCGCCATGGCGATCTCGATGCGGCGCTCGTCGGTGTATATGCCGTGCTCGGTGACGATCGCCGGGCGGCCGGTCTCGAGCGCCGCGCGCGCGGCCAAGAGCCCGGCATAGCCTGTCGAGGTCGTGTGATAGACCTTCGCCGGCGGCAAATCGCACAAGAGCGCGGCGAACAGCCCGCCGATCTGCGCCCGCCAGGTCCAGAAATAGTCGAGGAACGAGGTGCCGCGCACCGTCGATTCGTACATCCGAACGATCAGCTGCCAGGCCTCGGGCGAATCGAGCAGCGTCCGCCTGCCGAGCCGGCCGCGATGGGGCGCGAGCGCGTCGATCACCGCGGCGAGATCGGCCAAGCCGCCGGCCGCCTGCAGGCGGCCGAGCGCCGGTTCGATGCGCGTGAGCAATGCCTCGAGCCCGGCGAACCGGGCCGGCCCCTTGCCCACGTCCTGCAGGAACACGTGGTCGAGCCCGACGGCGTTGGGCGGCAGGTCGTAGCGCAGCCGCGAGACGTTACGGTCGGGCAACAGCGCGACCAGGTGATAGGTGAGGTGCGGATGGCTCCGCATCAGCTCGTCGGCCCAGTTCGACACTCCGCCGACGACATAGGGGTAGCTGCCCTCGAGCAGGAGGCAGACGTCGGCGGGCGACGCGGCGGCGGTGCTCATGCGGCCTCCGCCGGCGCGTTGCCGCGGGCGCCTTGCCAGAGCGCGACGGCGCGGCCGAGTTCGGGCGCGAGACGTCCTCGCACCGCGCCGGAAGACGCCGATCGGGTGCGCTCGCGCAGCTCGCCGAACCGGCGCATCCGGTAGAGCGAATCGAGATAGTCGGCGAACGCGGACGCGTCGGAATCGCGCGTCGCGGGATTCTGGTCGAGCCATTCCCGCGCCGCCGCGTGGTCGCCGAGCCCGACGTGAAGGTTGGCGACGGCGGCGACGGCTTCGACGTCCTCGCCCGCCCGCTCGAGGTAGCGCAACAGGCTCGACAGCGCCTGGCGGCGCAACGTCGTCGCGCGCTCCGGCGCGACGAGGGAGGCGTCGGCCTGGGACTTGAGATGGAGCCCGAGCGCCCGCAGCGCCGCTTGGTCGTCGGGCGAGTTGCGCAGCACCGCTTGCAGCCGCTCGGTCCGCTTCTGTGCGTCTGCCGCGATCCGGCTCGCCGCGGTCGCCGCCAGCACGCGCACCGCGGAATCGCGGTGCTGCAGCGCCTGGCGCAGGATCGGCGCGAAGGCCGGGCGGAAATTCTCGGTCACCATGGCGACCAGCGCGCGGCGCTGCGCGTCGGTGCCGAGCGCGAGCAGGTCGACGAACGAGGCAAGGCTGCGATCGCGCCCGGGATCCATGGCGCCCGAGACGATGGCGTCGTACAACCGCAGCGACTTCGATCGCGCGCGCTCGCCCAACAGCGCCTCGTACCATTCGGCGAAGCCGCCACGGTTGCGGCGGAACAGCGCATAGAGCGCGACCGTGACGAACGCGCCCCAGGCGCCGACCGGGCCCAAGACCGCGGTCATGACCACGAGCGGGCCGGCGTGGCGCAGCTCGGCGCCGCGCCGCCAGCGCAAATAGAGCCAGAAGCACAGGACCCAGACGAGCGCCGCGTGCAGGACAAGCGCATGGGCGATGTCGATCCCGCCCGATAGCCAATGCGCCGCGAGCGCGGATTCGATCACCGAGACGGCGGCGATCACGAGAACGGCTTCGAGCGCCTGGACGGCGGCGGTGCGCGCATCGGCGGGCAACGCGGTACCGGACGGCGGCGCCGCTTCCGCGTCAGGCGACGACATCTTGCACCTGCTCGAGCGACTGAACGGTCCAGGTCGCATCGATGCCCGACCCGATCTGCTTCTTCAGCCGCTCGACGACGCGATCGACGACCTTCGCCGCCTGTTCCGGCGGGACCAGCGGGAGCACGAGGTCGAACTCGTCGCTCTCGAGGTGGCGGTCGAACAGGAGGTCGTGGCTGCGCAGGATCGCGCCGACCACGTCGCGCACGTCGCGGTGCAGTTCCTCCGCCGAGGCGATTTGCCGGCCAGCCTTGACGCGAAGCCGGATGACCGTGACCGGGAACCCGGCGCGGCGCGACAGGGCGGCGAGGAATTTCGCGTGGCTCTCGAAGGTCGCCATCGGCAGCGCCAGCGCCTGTTCGGCGCTCTCCTCGACCGCCTCGTAGCGGCGGGCGTTGGCGTAGGCCGTGCCGATCCATTCGCAGAGCAGGCGAAAATTGGCGATCGTGTCCACGGTGAGGCCGACGAAGCCCACGTCCTCGATCTTGAGCATGCCGACGACCGCGCCCGTGTCCTTGCTGACGAGCGGGCCCGCCAGCACCCCGTCGGCGCCGAGGATCGGCTCGTCCTCCTCGCTCGCCGCGCACAGCACGCGGCGCTCGCCCACGATGGCGCGGAACAGGGGCGCGTTGGCGTCGTAGAACCGGGCGTGGCCGTCTTCGCCGGTCCAGCCCTCCGAGGTGCTCGCCTCGAGCACGTCGCGGTTGAGTAGGAACAGCGAGAACTTGCGCGGCGCGAGCACGGAGCGCACGAGGTCGGCGATGCCGAGCAGCACGGCGCCGGTCCCCGTCTTCTCGATCGCGCGCGCCGCCTGGTAGGTCGTGAACACCGTCTGGAGCTGGCCGGCGACGCGCTCCTCGAGGCTCTCCTTGAGCCGCTCGACGCGCTCGAACGCATCCGCGATGACGCGCTCGCGCTCCTCCGACTGCGCCAGCGCCTGGCGCAGCGCGCCCAAGGTGCGGATGCGGCGACCCTGGAGCTCGCCCACCACAATGGGCGCGAGAGTCCAGAGAAGCGGCAGGAGGGCGACCTCGTGCAGGTAGGCGTAGAAGTCCTGGTCGAATCTCTGCTCGGGCATGGCGCCGGCGAGCAGCGCCGCGCTCGACGACGCCGCGGCGACGAGGCCGGCGACGCTGCCGTACTGGACGGAAACGAGCAGCACGACGATCCAGAACGGGTGGGGCTCTACGGTGCGGAACCGGTCGCCGGCGAGGAAGACGATGTCGACGACCAGCAGGATGGCGAGGAATGCGGCGATCTCCCAGAGCGCCGAAGCACGCAGGCCGAAGACGTGCCGGGGTGCCTGCGTCTCGGGTGTCGTCGTCTCCTCGAAAGCCGCCCTATCCTTACTCAGTACCGCCAAATGAAATAGCCTCCTACGGTGAGCGAGGTCGGCGAATCGCGCCCGACGTTCTGGACGTAATCCGCGCGCGCCTCGGCGTCGATCGAATCGGGACCGTGCCATGTGAGCACGGCCCCCGCGACCGGGCCGCCGCGACCCAGACGATCGATCGCACCGCCACCGTAGAGTTCCAGTTCCATGCTTTCGGGCGATCCACCGGGCAGGGTGGACGGCTCGATCAGGAACTGGTTGTAGCGCAGCGTCAACTCGTGCACTTCGCGGCTCTTGGCGTCAATGACCGGGACCACGTCGCCATCCTGCTCGGTGATCCTGGCCTTCCTGGTCACGTATTCCGCCTCGACCGCGTAGGCGACGGTGAACGGCGAGTCGAGACCTCCGACCTGCACGCTCAACTCGCCTTCGAACCCCCACGACCGGGCGGAGTCGTGGATTTCCTCTAGACCGTAACGGTTAACAAAGAATTTCAGCCGCCCGTCCGACGGCGCCTCGAACAGGGCGCCGAGGCGCTGCTGGCGCTCGATGGCAATCTGGTTGCGCCAGCCGTCGTTGACCAAAAGCTCGAGATAATCCCAGTTCGGCCGCCGGTATTCGCCGGACAGGATCGTCGCGGCGTCGTCCTCGACGAACCGGAACGCCGCGCTCGCGCCCGCCGTCTCGGGGTTCAAGTGCCCGGCGACGCGAATCGTATGGCCCTCCTCGAACGCGTACTGCGCGCCCACCTGGCCGCGGTGGCGCTGGCCCTCGAACCCGCCGGTCTGGCCGGTCGGGCGCGTCACCGCATCGGTGTCGACATGGTTGATGTCGTATCCGGCGAACAGCCGCCACGCGTCGGTGACGGGATGCTCGACGAGGGATTGAAGGATGTATTCCGTATCGCCGCCCTTGCGGAACTGCAGCTCGGGATCGAGCCGGACGAAACCTCCGGTGTTGCGGGCGTGATACGCAGCGGACGCACGGACGCCCGCATCCCCGGGCGCAACGCGGGCGGCGCGGTCGTACAGCGCTGCGGCGCGCTGCGGCCGCCCGATCTCGGCCTCGATGTTGGCGAGGGTCGACAGGATTTCCGCATTGTTCGGCTCGCGCGCGAGGATCGCGCCGGCAAGCTCGCGCGCCTCGCCGAGACGGCCCTGTGCCTGGAGGAGGCGAACCCGTCCGAGCTCGAGTTGGGTCTGGCTCCCCGCGCTAGTTTGCGCGCTCGCCGGTGGCGGGGCGAGCGCCGCCAGCAGCGCGATCGCCGCGGCGAAGCCGGCCAGGGCCGGGCGAACCCGGGCCATCTTGCCGCACCTGCGGTGGGCCTTCGGACAGAATTGCTGCCGCACGCGCCCGCTCCCCCCATACGAGCAACCAGTCGACATAGTCGGCCCGCAACGCCACGTCTCGCGGCTTGTCGCGGAGCAGCCCTTCGTACAGCGCCATGGCCTCGGACCTGCGCCCGATGCGGTTCAGGACGTCGGCCTGCGCATGCATTTTGGAATAATCTATGTCGCCCGATTCGCCATTAACCCCAGTCATTACCTTTAGTGCCGTTTCGAGGGTCTGTCGAGACTCTTGCCGGGGACCGATCTCGCCTAGGTCGAGCCCGTAGTAATAATAGGCCTCCCAATCGTCCTTCGTGTTCCGCGACGGATGCTGCAAGTAACGGCGAAGAAGTTCTGCGCTCTTGCGATAGTCGGCGGACAGATGCTCCACGATGCCCATCTGCCGGAGCCCGACCGGATGATTCGGGCTCACCACGAGAAGTCTCTCGTAGGCCGTACGCGCGGTCTCGACATGTTCGGCGTCCATTGCCATGCGTCCATATTCGGCAAGCCGGTCGGGATCGGTGGTGGCCCGCGCCACCCGCTCGATCAGCATCGCAAGCTCGTCGTGGCGCTCGAGGAGGGCGAGCGCGTCCACCTCGACGCGAACCAGCGCATCGCTCCGCGGCCGCGTCTCGACCGCCCGGGCGATCTCGAGTGCCCGCTCGGCGGCGCCGAGATCGATGAGGTGGCCGAGCCAGGCGGCGCGCTCGGTGTCGTCCTTCGCGCCGGCCGCCCGGCCCGCGAGCCAATCGAAGGCGGCGGCAGGCGGCTCCGGCCCCCATAGGGCGATCAGTTCTGCCGTATCCTCGCCGTCGGGCGCGTCGGTCTCGGCGAGCGCCGTGAATACGGCGGTCGCCGTCTCCCGGTCGGCGCGCGCAAGCACGTCGTAGGCGTATTCCCTCCTCTTTTCGAGCGGCAGACCCTTCTGCTGCGCCCGGTCGCGCAGGAACGCGACAAGCTCGTCATTGCGGCCAAACCGTTCAAGTGCGTCCTGGTATGAATCGGGCCACGGATCGCCCAACTCGCGCGCCGCGTCGCGCAGCGCCGGCAGCAGCGTCCGCTGATCGCCGATCTCGACCAGGGCGTGGAGCGCCTGCTCGCGCACCTCGCGCGCCCGGTTGGCGCGTCCCGCCTTGGCGACGAGCAGCGGCACGGCGTCGCCGGGGCGCCTGGCCGCGATCGCGGCCTCGACGAAGGCCCAGAGCCAGGCGGCCGGATCGTTGTCGGCGAGCTGCGTCAAGGTCGGCAGCACGTCGGACCACGCCTTGGCCTCGATCATCGTATAGACCGCATCGGCCCGCGTCTCGGCATCGCCGCTCAGGAGGTCGGGCTTCAACAGCGCGACGGCCTTGCCGGCCTGGCCGGTCGCGACCAGGGCCGCCGCGTAGTTGCGCCGGTCCTCGTCGCTGCCGCGGCGGCGGTGAAGCCGCTCGCCGGCGGCGAGCGCGAGGTCGAATTTCTCGGCGTCGTTGGCGATGTAGTACAGGTCGGCGAGCAAGGTAAGCCCGATCCGGTCGTCGCCGCGCGCCCCGAGCCAGGCAATCACGTCGGCCGGCTTGCCCACCGCGGACGCAAGCCGCGCCCAGCCCTCTTCGACGCC
>DASWLB010000516.1:0-2469 GCA_036396315.1 Alphaproteobacteria bacterium | reverse complement strand
GTCGCCGCGTCTGGCGATTCCGTCGAGGTGACCTTCGCCCTTGCGCCGGGGCTTGCCGAATCCCTTTCCGCCGCCACCGCCAAACGAAACGTCCGGTTCGTCGCTCTTGCGCCGCGCGAACAGGCCATGTGCCTGCACCGCGTCTTGGTGGTGAGCGCCTTCGCGCGGTGGCGGATCATGCGCCGCTATATGAAGCGCGTACGGGCGACGCACGGCTTCTTCCTGTCGATCGACCATCTTTCGCTACCGCTTGCGCTCCGCCTGTCCGCCGGCCGGGGACGGGTTTCGGGACTCCTGTTTCGCCCGTCGGTACATTACGGAGGATTCGAGTCGCGCCCGGCTCGGTTCCGCGAGCGGCTGCGCGATTGGCGCAAGGACCTCCTCTATCGCGGGATGCTCCGCAACCCGGCGCTCGATTGCGTGCTGACGCTCGACCCATACTTTCCCGATTTCGCGCGGCGTCGTTACCGGGGCGGCGACAAGGTCGCGTTCGTTCCCGATCCGGTCTCGCCGGCGGCGACGGCGCGGCGCAGCGCCGGCGCGCCGGGCCCGCGGCGCGCGCGTCTCCTGCTGTTCGGCGAGATCACCGCGCGCAAGGGCGTGCTCACGCTTCTCGATGCGCTTGCGCGCCTGCCGGCCGGGATCGCTCAGTCTCTCCGCATCGACATCGCGGGGCGGCAAGATCCCGCGATCCGCAACGATATCGCGCGAGCCGCCGGAGCGGCGCTTCGGGGGAGGCCCGAGTTGCGGCTCCGTATCGAGGACCGTCGCCTTCCGGACGCCGAACTGGCTGCGCGCGTCGGCGACAGCGACGTCATCCTCGCGCCGTACCAGCGCTTCGTCGGGTCGAGCGGCGTCCTTGTGTGGGCCGCGGCGACGGGCGTCCCGGTGATCTGCCAGGATTACGGATTGCTCGGCCGCCTGGTCCAGGACCACGCGCTCGGCATCGCCGTCGATACGTCGGATTCTGCGGCTCTTGCCGGCGCCATCGAACGGGTGCTGCGGTACGGCCCCGACCGGCTCTTCGACTGCCGTCGCGCCGCCGCGTTCGCGCGTGGCTGCGCGGCGCAGCGCTTCGGCGAAGCCGTCCTTTCCTGCGCCGCGCGGGATCGTCCCGCGATCGCCGCGCAAGGGAAATGAGTCGCGAGCCACGATTGATCACAACCCTCCTGGGTTGGTCACATGTCTAATCGGCGCGGAACTGGCACAAACGAAGGCGTCGACGCCGCAGGAGACGCACGTGCCGAGCCCCGCTCAGACGATGTCCCGGCCGCGCGCGCTCGCCTTGCTCCCCCGCGCGTCGGCGCTGCCGCCAACGAGGCCGGTGTCCATCCCCGTCGCGTGCGGGCTTCTGCTGGCGCTCGATGCGGCGGCGCTGATCGCCATGGCGGTCGCGGCATATCTCGTCTGGCTGGTCGAGGATTCGTATTCGTCGATCACGGACTATGCGTTGCCGACGGCCTTCGGCACGCTGCTCGCCGTCAACATCTTCCACCGGTCGGGCCTGTATCGGCCCGACATTTCGTGGCGCCCGTGGTGGGCCGTGCAGCGCCTCGCCTTGGGCTGGATCGCCGCCATCGCGCTCTTGCTGGCGATCGGCTACCTGACCAAAACGTCGGCGGATTACTCGCGTGGCTGGACCCTGTTGTGGCTCGGCTTCGGGATCGCGGCCCTCCTCTGTCTGCGCGCCCTGTTCTTCGCACAGGCGCGGCGATGGCGCGCCCAGGGACGCCTGAAACGCGGCGTCGCGATCGTCGGCACGGGACCGTTCGCGGTCGCCCTTGCCGCGCGGCTCGACGCCGATTCGGACGGCGGCGCCCGCATCGTGGGCGTCTATTCCGACTCGGCGGACCGCGTCTGGGCGAGCCATGCGTCACTGTATTCCGGCGGCCTCGACGAGCTCGCCGACACGGTCCGGAACGGAGCCGTCGATGTCGTCGTGCTGGCGGCGAGCGACCCGGACCCCGACCGGCATCTGCGCACGATCGAGCGGCTGACCGAACTGCCCGTCGACGTGCATCTCTGCCCGGGCGCGATCGCCCTCAGGCTGCCCGGATGCGGCGCCACGAGCCTCGGCGGGATTCCCATGCTCGACGTCACGCAACGGCCGTTGCGCGACTGGCGCAGCGTCGCCAAGGATCTCGAGGACTGCATATTGGGCGCGTTGATTCTCGCCCTGATCGCACCCGCGATGCTCGCGATCGCGATCGCCGTGAAGCTCGACAGCCCGGGGCCCGTCTTCTTCCGCCAGCGGCGCTACGGCTTCAACCATCGCCAATTCGAGGTGCTCAAGTTCCGCACCATGCGCCACGAGCTGTCCGACCCGTTGGCCGAATCGCTCACGCGGCGCGACGACCCTCGGGTCACGCGGCTCGGCGCCTTTCTCAGGCGTTGGAGTCTCGACGAACTGCCGCAATTCATCAACGTTCTGCGCGGCGACATGTCGATCGTCGGCCCGCGGCCGCATGC
>DASWLB010000515.1:0-1835 GCA_036396315.1 Alphaproteobacteria bacterium | reverse complement strand
GCGATGCCCTCGGGCTTCGCCTCGCCGGTCCACAGCGCCTCCATGCGGTCGTACGACCCGCAGCCGAAGCGAAGCGTCAGGTCCGCCATGTGGTCTCTCCCTCCGCGTCCGTCCAGACCGGTCAGTTCCGCGCCGCGCGCGCCGCCGCCTCGCGGGCGAGCGAGGCGTCCACGTGCTTCGCGACGTCGATCGTGTCGGGCACGACGCCCGCCTCCTTCATATGGTTCACGTTCTTCTGCAGCCGCGCCGCGTCCACCATCGCCTGCGGGTCGCGATGCGTGGTGTCCGCCTTGGTGAGCACGAACGCGGCGAGGTTCTCGACCGGCTGCTTCGCCGCCTTGGCGAACCGGGCGACCGCCTCCATCCGCGTCCTCGGGTCGTACGCCCAGCGTCGCACCCTGATCTCGTCCTCGAGATAATCGACGAGAACGGCGCGGTTCTGGGCGATCCACGCGCGCGGCGCCGCCAGCACGCCGGTCTCCGACGGGCCGTACACCTCGCCCGGGCCGAACAGCGGCGCGAATTCCGGCTTCTTCACCGCGATCACGTGCCACGGGCGCAGCAGATAGGCGAGATCGATGCGCTTTCCCTCGAGCTGGGCGAGCATCGCCGGGAAGCGCACCTCGACCACCTGGTAGTCGCGCCCCGCCTCCATCCCGTGGCGGCGCATCATCAGGGTGACGGCCGCGGCCACCGCGCTGCCGTGCGCGTTGACCGCCAGCACCTTGCCCTTCAAGTCCTCGATCTTCTTCACCTCGTCCTTGCGTACCCAGAACTTCGAGGCGGCGTAACCCTCGAGCTCGGTCGAGATCACCTGGGCGATCACGGATAGGTCGAGCTTCGCACCGACCACGCCCAGCGCCAGCGCCTGCGGCGTGAGCTGGGCCAGCTCCAGCTCCTTGGCGGCGAGCGCCTGGAGACTCTGCGTCGCGCCCGCCATGAACATCGGCTCGACGACGTAGGACTTGCCTTGGTGGCGCGCCAGCCCCTCGGGCAGCAGCGGATAGATCGGCGCCATCGAGCCGGTCGCGTTCGGAAACGAGATGCGGAGCTTCAAGGGCTCGGCCGGCGCGGCGACGGTCGACACGGCGGCGAGGATCGCGGCGGCGGCGACGGATCGAAGGAGCCTCATTGCAACCTCTCCCTGTTGGACGGATGATGATGCCATTGACGGGTGCGGGACGGAAGGCGGGCATGCGGGCGATCGTTGTCGGCGCAGGCATCGGCGGGCTCACGGCGGGGCTGTTCCTCAACCGGGCGGGGTTCGCCGTCCGGGTGTTCGAGGCCGCGCGCGAGATCCGGGAGCTCGGCGTCGGCATCAACGTGCTGCCGCACGCGACCAAGGAGCTCGACAAGCTCGGGCTGCTCGATGCGCTCATCGCCGCGGGCGTTCTCACGCGCGAGGTGGCGCGATTCGACAGCCGGGGCAAGCTGATGGGGGCCGAGCCGCGCGGCCGGTTCGCGGGCTATAACTGGCCGCAGGTCTCGATCCATCGCGGCCGCTTCCAACGCATCCTGTACGATGCCGCGCGGGCGACGCTTGGGCCCGACCGCATCCTCACCGGCCGCCGGCTGATGGCTTTCGAGGCGCGCGGCGACGAGGTGCTGGTCCAGTTTGCCGACCATACGGGCGCGGCGCTGCCGCCCGAGACGGCCGACATCCTGATCGCCGCCGACGGCATCCATTCGCGCGCGCGGCGCATCCTCTATCCGGACGAGGGCCAGCCCGCCTATTCCGGCATCATGATGTGGCGCGGCGTGAGCCGGGCGAAGCCGTTCCTCACCGGATCGTCGATGATCGCGGTCGGCGATGCGGCGCAGAAGTTCGTCTCCTA
>DASWLB010000514.1:0-2237 GCA_036396315.1 Alphaproteobacteria bacterium | reverse complement strand
CTCGTGTTCGCGACGGTCGTCACGCTGCTCGTCGGGCTCGTGTGGACGGGATGCTTCGCGGCGCTTGCGGTCGGCAGCCTCAACCTGATCTCGGTCGCCTTCGCGGTGCTGTTCATCGGGCTCGGCATCGATTTCGGCATCCATTATGCGCTCCGCGGCCGCGAGGGCGTGGACGCCGGCCGGCCGGTCGCGGATGCGCTGCCCGAGGCGGCCGCGGGCGTCGGGCGCGCGCTCGCGCTGACCGCGATCGCCGCGGCGCTCGGCTTCTACGCCTTCGTCCCGACCACATATCTTGGCCTGTCGGAGCTCGGCATGATCGCCGGGACGAGCATGCTGATCGCGTTCGCAGCGACTTTTACCGTGCTGCCCGCCTTGATCGCGTTTGTGCCGCCGAAGCCGCGCTCGCGCCGGACGGGCGATCTCCGTCTCGCCGCAGCAGGAGCGGCGATCGGACGGCGCAACGGCGCCGTGCTCGCCGCAAGCCTGGCGCTGGCCGTCGCGGCGCTCGCCGTCGCGCCGCGCGTCTCGTTCGACTTCAATCCGCTGCGCTTGAAGAATCCGGCGGACGAATCGGTGGCGGCGTTCCGCGACCTGGCGGGCGATCCGGCGACCTCGCCCTACACGCTGTCGGTGATGGCGGGCGATCCTGGCGAAGCCGCGCGCCTCGCCGCGCGGCTCGAGGCCCTGCCGAGCGTCGACAAGGCGCTGACGCTCGCGAACTACGTGCCCGCGGATCAGGAGGCGAAGCTCCGCACCATCGAAGAGATGGCCGTGTTTCTGACCCCGATCGCCATGGCGGCGCCGCGGCGCGCGAACCTCGCGCCGGCCGAGCGCACGGCGGCTTACGGGGCGCTCGTACGCGATCTCGTATCTCTCGCCACCGCCGCGAAGGCGCCGCCCGAGACGAAAGCCGCCGCGCGGCGCGCGGTGGACGCGCTCGTGCGGTTCCGGAACGGGCCGGGGCGGACCGCGGCGGCGCTCGCCGACCTCGAAGCGCGGCTGATCGCCGACCTGCCATACCGGATCGAGGACCTCGCTTTGTCGATCGAGGCGCAGCCGGTCGGCATCGATGACCTGCCCGCCGCGATCCGCGATCGCATGACGGCGACCGACGGGCGGATGCGCATCGAGGTGCGGCCGACGGGCGACGTCTCCGAGAACGAGGCGATGCGCCGGTTCGTTGCCGAGGTGGCGACGATCGCGCCAAACGCGACGGGGACGCCCGCCGTGCTGGTCGGCGCGGGCGAAGCCGTGCTGCGTTCGTTCGAGCAGGCGGCGGCGATCGCGTTCGCCGCGGTCACGGCGCTGCTTGCCGTGATGCTGCGCAACGTGCGCGACTATTTCTGGGTGATGGCGCCGCTGGCGCTCGCGGGGGCGCTCACCGCCGCATCCACGGTGGCGCTCGGGATTCCGTTCAACTTCGCCAACGTGATCGTCGTGCCGCTTTTGTTCGGGATCGGCGTCGCCGGCGCGGTGCACATCGTCCTGCGCCGGCGCGCGGGCGAGCCGATCGACCGGCTGCTCGCGACCTCGACGCCGCGCGCGGTGATTTTCAGCGCGCTCACCACGCTCGCCTCGTTCGGCACCCTCGCCGTGTCCGACCATCGCGGCATGGCGAGCATGGGCATCCTGCTGACCCTCGCGATCCTGTTCACCTTGTTCGCGACGCTCGTGTTCCTGCCCGCGCTGATGGCGCGAACCGGCGCCGCCGCGCCGCGGGGGAGAGTGCCATGAAAGCCGTGATCCTCGCCGCCGGCGTCGGCGCGCGCCTCGGCGATCCGGCGGCCTTGCCCAAGGCGCTGCTGCGGTTCGGCGGCAAGTCGCTGCTCGCCCGACATCTCGAGGCGTTGGCGCTCGAAGGCATCGCCGACGTCGTGATCGGCACCGGCTACCGCGCCGAGGCGATCGAGGAGGAGCTGGCCCGGCTCGGCGTCTCGCACACGGTGCGCACCGTGCACAACCCACGCTTCCGCGAGGGCAGCAATGTCACCCTTTGGACGCTCCGCGAGTACGTCGCCGCAGGCGAGGACGTGATCGTGATGGACGCCGACGTACTGTGCGACCGGCGCATGATCGGCCGGCTCGCCCGGTCGCGCGTCGCAAGCTGCCTACTGGTCGACCGCGACTTCGAGCCGGGCGACGAGCCGGTCAAGGTGTGCATCCGGGAGGGGCGGATCGTCGAGTTCCGCAAGGCGGCCGAAGGCCGGTTCGACACGGTCGGCGAATCGGTCGGGTTC
>DASWLB010000513.1:0-2444 GCA_036396315.1 Alphaproteobacteria bacterium | reverse complement strand
TAGAGCGGATCGAGCGCATAGTCGCCCATCAACTGGCCGAGATAGAAAGGTAGCCCCGACAGCGCCATGAACTTGGTGAGGAGGATCGCGCCGATGCCGACGAACAGGAGGCGCGAGGTGCTGGTCACGGTCTCGTACAGGCTGTCGACCAGCACCTTCCAGCTGAGCCGGCGCTGCACGAAGGCGATCGTGTAGGACAGGAATGCGCCGAACGCGCCCGCCTCGGTCGGCGTCACGATGCCGCCCAACAGCCCGCCGATGATGGCGAGCACGAGCGCGAGGATCGGCCACACGTCGATGAGCGAGCGCCACTTCTCGGCCGAGCTCGTCCTGATGTCGGCGGGCGGCGCCAGATGCGGGAAGATCGAGCAGCGCGTGATCAGCATCGCCGCGTACACGAGCGCCGTCAGGATTCCGGGCAGGATGCCCGCGATCAACAGCTTGGTGATCGAGGTCTCGGCGAAAATGCCGTAGAGCACGAAGGCGATCGAGGGCGGGATGAGCGCGCCGAGCGTGCCGGCGGCGGCCACCGTGCCGGTCGCGAGCGCCTTGTCGTAGCCGTGCTTCAGCATCTCCGGGATGGCGATGGTGCCCATCGTCGCCGCGGTCGCGACGCTCGAGCCCGACGCGGCGGCGAAGCCCGCGCAGGCGAAGTTGGTGGCGATGGCGAGCCCGCCGGGCAGGCGCCCGAACCACAGCCGCGCCGCCGCGAACAGCGACGACGAGATGCCCGAATGATGGGCGACGGATCCCATCAGGATGAACATCGGGATCGCCGACAGGGACCAGTTGGCGATGAAGTCGTAGGGCGCCGAGCGCAGGATGTTGACCGCGACGTCCGGCCCGCGCAGCGCCCAGATGCCGCCGAGCGAGACCGCGCCGAGCACGACGCCGATCGGCACGCGGACGGCCAGGAGCGCGAGGACGAGGACGAGGCTCCACGCGCCGAGCTCGACCGGGGTCACCTCACCGCTCCCCGCACGCGCACGGGCTCATCGGCCGCGGAAGTCGCGCGCGTCGCGCACGATCCGGAGCGCCACCGCGACCGCCATGACGCCGAACCCGACGGGCAGGAACCATCGCGTCGGCCAGGCGACGATCATCGCGTCGCCGGCTTCGCGCACCTCCTCGATTGCGGTCTTGACGATCGCCTCCTCGCCGGTCTTCCAGGTGAACAGGGCGACGTAGGCGAAGGTGAGGACGCCGACGACCGCTTGCAGCCCGGCGCGGTTGCGCGGGCTCATGCGCTGGGTGAACAGCTCGACCACGATGTGGCCCTCGCCGCGCACGATGTAGGCGAGCGGCAGCACGACGCACATCACCATGTAGTAGATCGTGACGGTCTCGCCCGTGCCTTCGATCGGGCGGTTGAAGAAGTAGCGGGCGATCACGTCGGCGAAGACGTGCACCATCATGAGCGCGATCGCGAACGCGCCCAGCGCGGCGAGCCCGTCGCCCGCCCAACGCGTCAGCCGGTCCACGATGCCGAACGCATTCATGGAAGTCTCCCCACGACGCGGCCGGCGCCCTCGTCGCCGCGGAACCTCTCGCGGGTCCCTTGCGGCGCGCGCCCTGTTGTTGTGCCGCGTTCAGCCTAGCGGAAGCGGCTTGTCAATCAAAGGCCGGAATGGGAGGCGGCCCAAGCGCGGGCGCAGCGGAGTATCGCGCCCGCCGCGCCCGCCGCAGACGCGGGTGAACTCGCGCAGCACCAAGGTCCAGTGCCCGCAGTCGCCCCGCGCGTGGCCCGCGACCCAGCGGCGGAAGGCCCATGCGGCGAGCCGCTCGGCCTCGGTCAGCTCGGAAAGGACGGCGGGCGGGCGCATGCGGCGTGTCCTCTCGATCGGTCGGACGGAGCTTACTGCAATTGCGACTGAGTTGCAATTGCATTTTTGCGGAGCCTCCCGCCGGGCACATGTCATCGACTCGTCACCGGTACGACACGCAGCCGTTACGGAACGCCGCTAGAAAGGACACGGACGCCCGCGCCGGGCAGGCCCCCGGACGAGTCCCACATCGCCTTGCCGCCCCGTGCGCCCGCGCGCGGGGCGGAATCTTTTTCGCCTTCAGCCGCGTTCCGCGGCGCGCCGCCGCCGGCGGGCGGCGAGCAGGTTGAGCGCCTCGACCGCCACCGAGAACGCGACCGCGAAGTAGATGTAGCCGCGCGGGATGTGGAAATGGACGCCGTCGGCGATCAGCGCGACGCCGATCAGCAGCAGGAACGACAAGGCCAGCATCTTCACCGTCGGATGGCGGTGGACGAACCCGGCGACGGGCCCGGCCGCGAACATCATCACCAGCATGGCGACGATCACCGCCGCCCACATGACGGCAAGCTGGTCGGTCATGCCGACTGCGGTCATGATCGAATCGATCGAGAACACGACGTCGAGCACGACGATCTGGCCGATCACCGCGAGATAGGTTCCCGCCGCACCGGCGGCCGC
>DASWLB010000512.1:0-2692 GCA_036396315.1 Alphaproteobacteria bacterium | reverse complement strand
CGCTCGGCGCCTTCGCGCTCGCCGCCGCGGTGATCGTCGTCTCGCCCGGGCCCGACACCGCGCTCATCCTGCGCAACGCGATCGGCCAGGGGCGCAGGGCCGGCGCCGCCACCGTACTCGGCGTCCAGATCGGGCTCGTCGGCCACACGATCGCGGCTGTCGCCGGGCTATCGCTCCTGATCGCCGCCGTGCCCGCGGCGCTCGATGCGATCGCGCTCGCGGGCGCCGCCTACCTCGCCTGGCTCGGCATCGCCAGCCTGCGCGCCGACCCGATTCCCGTCGGCGGCAGCGGTGGGACCGGACGGCTGATCGCCTGCGGGCGCGATGCGGCGATGACCAACCTGCTCAACCCCAAGGTGATCCTGCTCTACCTCGCGCTCATGCCGGGCTTCGTCGATCCGGCGCGCGGCCCCGTCGCGCCGCAGCTCGTGACGCTGGCGGCGACGCTGATCGTCATCAACGTCGCCTGGCAGCTTCCCCTGGCCCTCGCCGCCGGGGCGATGCGCGAGCCGTTGCTGCGCCCGTCCGTACAGCGCGCCGTGCTGCGGGCGACCGGCATCGTGCTGCTCGGCTTTGCCGTCCTCCTGGTCGTCGAGCGGCTGCGCTGAGCCGCGAATTTCCCGCCGAATCTGTGGAATATTGGCAAGATGCGGCGGAGACAGGTGAAAATGCTTGAAATCACACTTCAAGTCTGTGTTTGATCGGGTTTTCCCGGTTCCAGGCCCTACCCCACCGTGTTCGATCCGTCCGACAAGCTCCGCGTGGCCATCGAGGCCGTGCTCTACATCGCGCTCAATTCGGCCGCCGGGCCGGTGCAGAGCCGCGACATCACCAAGCGCCAGGCGATCGCGCCGCGCTATCTCGAGCCCATCCTGCAGCGTCTCGGCCGGTCCGGCGTGGTCGAAGGCATCCGCGGCCCGCGCGGCGGCTACCGCCTGGCGCGCGAGCGCCGCCGCATCACGGTGGGCGAGATCGTGCGCGTGATCCTCGATTCCGCCGACGGCGATGCCTCGCCCGCCGCGGCGAAGCGCAGCGACCTTGGCCGGCTGGTGGTCGATCCGTTCTGGGGCGAAAGCGAAGCGGGCTTCCTCGAACGGCTCGATTCGGTAACGATAGAGGAGTTGTGCCGGCGGGCCCGCGCCGCGGGCCTGGCCAGCGAGCCGGCGCGGCCGATCGATTTCACCATCTGACAGCGAGGAGCCATGGCGCGCGCGCCGCTCGCAGAAACCCGCACCCCGCGCTCCGCGACGGACACGGCCTCCGCCGCGCCCGAGTTCCGCGGCCGGATCTACGATTCGATCATCGACACGATCGGCGCGACGCCGCTCGTCAGGCTCGCCCGTTTCGCCGAGCAGGCGGGATGCCGCGCCGATCTTCTCGGCAAGTGCGAGTTCTTCAATCCGCTGTCCTCGGTCAAGGACCGCATCGGGCTCGCGATGATCGAGGCGGCCGAGCGCGACGGGCTGATCGACAAGGACACGACGATCGTCGAGCCGACCTCGGGCAACACCGGGATCGGGCTCGCCTTCGTGTGCGCTTCCAAGGGCTACCGCCTCACCATCATCATGCCGGAGACGGCCTCGATCGAGCGCCGCAAGATGCTGCGGCTGCTGGGCGCCGAGCTCGAGCTCACCCCGCCGGAGCAGGGCATGACCGGCGCGATCCGCCGCGCGGAAGCCCTCGTCGCCGCGCTGCCCAAGGCGTTCATGCCGCAGCAGTTCAAGAACCCGGCCAACGTCGAGATCCATCGCCGCACCACGGCGGAGGAGCTGTGGCGCGACACCGGCGGGGCGATCGACGTGCTGGTCGCCGGATCGGGCACCGGAGGCACCATTTCGGGCGTCGCCGAGGTCATCAAGCCGCGCAAGCCTTCGTTTCGCGTCGTCGCCGTCGAGCCGGAGGACAGCGCGGTGATCTCGGGCGGCGCGCCCGGGCCGCACCGCATCCAGGGGATCGGGCCGGGCTTCGTGCCGCCGATCCTGCGCACCGATTTGATCGACGAGATCGTCCGCATCGGCAACGACACCGCGTTCGAGACGGCGCGCCGCATCGCCCGGATCGAGGGGATCGCGGTCGGCATCTCGTCGGGCGCGGCGCTCGCCGCCGCCCTCGAGGTCGGCTCGCGCCCCGAGATGGCGGGCAAGATGGTCGTCGTCGTGCTGCCGTCCTTCGCCGAGCGCTACCTGTCGACGGCGCTGTTCGACGGGATGTGAACCGAAGAAGATGGGATCGGTGGGGGCGGGTCTGAGACCCGCCCCTACTTTCGTGTGGGCGTTGGAGTGAGGGAGCGGTCCGTATGAAAATCTGCGTGGTCGGGGCGGGCGCCGTCGGCGGCGTCTATGGCGGGCTGCTCGCCCAGGCGGGCGAGGACGTGACGTTCGTCGCGCGCGGCGCGACGCTCGGTGCGCTGACGCAGGGTGGGCTCAAGCTGGTCGCCGGCGCCAAGGAGACCGCCATTCGCGCCAAGGCGGTCGCCGATCCGAAGGCGGCCGGTGCGCAGGATGCGGTGATCCTCGCCGTCAAGGCGTACTCGCTGCCCGAGATCGCCGGATCGCTCGCGCCGCTCCTCGGGCGCGACACGGCGGTCGTCATGGTGCAGAACGGGCTGCCCTGGTGGTACTTCCGCGGCACGGGCGGCGCGCTCGACGGCACGCGCCTCAAATCGCTCGACGCCGACGGCAAGTGCGAGCGG
>DASWLB010000511.1:0-1787 GCA_036396315.1 Alphaproteobacteria bacterium | reverse complement strand
GTGAGCGAGGTGCTGGAGATCTCGCCGGACGTCGTCGCCCGGGCGCGGAAGGCAATTCTCGGCGGTTGAGCCGAGACATCCGCTCCCCGACCGAGCGGCCTCCGCTGATGGCAGCGGCGCGGCCCAAGTGCGCTGCGGGGCGGCGGGGCAAGCCTGAACCCCTCATCAGGGAATTCGCGTTCGCTGGCGCGTTCCGCGAGGCCCGGTCATGACGAGCCCTATGCATCACTCTCCCACAACAAAGTAAGAAAATGCCAATGACAGCCTCGTGTCTTGCGCCATTTCGCTCCACCAAAGAAAATGCCCGAAAGCTGCGCGAATCCGGACCCGCCATGACCGTTTTCCGATTGACCTGGAGCCTTGTCGCCGCGCTCGCCGCGGCTTCGCCCGCCCTCGCGCAGAACGCATTCGACCGGCTCGCCGGCCCGTGGCCGAACGGAGCGGACATCGCCGGCGCGCAGCGGATCGACGTCGCCTTCCCGAGCACGAGCCCGTTCGTGCTCGAGGACGTGGGCAACGGCGAGGAATTCGACCCGCAAACCGAGGCCAAGGGATACCTGTTCCTACCTGCGGACGCCTCGTCGGCCGAACGCGTTCCGGCGGTCATCATGCTGCACGGCTCGGGCGGCGTCATGGGCGCGCGCGAGTTGACCTACGGGCCGCAATTCGCCGCCATGGGCGTCGCGGCGCTTGCCGTCGACGTGTTCGGGGCGCGCCGCCACATCGCCACGTCGTACGTCGACCGCGTGATGCGCATCACCGAGACCATGATGGTCGCCGACGCGTACGCCGCGCTGCGCTATCTCGCCTCGCGTCCCGAGATCGATGCGCGGCGCGTCGCGGTGATCGGCTACTCCTACGGCGCGCTCGCCGCGCACCTTGCGGCCTACGCGCAGGTGGCCGAGGCGTTCGCTGCCGACGGGCTGCGCTTCGCCGCCCATGTCAGCTATTACGGCCCCTGCCTCTCGACGTTCGAGGACAACCGGGCGACCGGCGCGCCGCTCCTGTTCCTCAGCGCCTCGCTCGACAAGGTGACCAACCCGGTACGTTGCGCGCAGACGGCAAAAGAGCTGACCGAGGGCGGGGCTCGCATCGAGGCGATCCGTTACGACGGCGCGTACCACCAGTGGGACGGCCGCGCGGAAGGACCGGTGCGGCGCAGCCGCAACCTGAGCGCGTGCGACTTTCGGGTGGAGAAGGACGGGACGGTGCGCGACCGGGCGACCGGCATCGCCATGTCCAACGTGCTCACCCGCCAGATCATCCTCGCCTTGTGCGCCGACAGCGAAGGATATCTCCAGCACCGCGACGATTCCGTGCGCGAGATGTCGAACTTCGCCACCGGCCGCTTCCTCGCCCGCGCCTTCGCCGACGGCGCACCGGCGCGGCGCTAGACGGTCGCCGGCGCCGGGACGAGAAGGCGCCTTGCCGCGACTGCAAGCGCCGAATACAGGACGACCGCGCCGAACTGCCAAACGAGGACGAGCAGCGCCGCGTCGCGCGGGTGGAACAGCCGGTGCGCGGCGTAGGCAAGCGCGGCCGCGGCGAGCGCGCCCCACAGCACCGTGAGCCAAGGCCGGAAGTTCGCGCCGCGCCGCATCATCACGACCATGACGAGCGCCGGGACCGCGCCGGCGACGGCAATGGCGCCGGTGCATTCCGCATCGACGGCAAATTCCATGCCTTCGGCGCCGAAGGCGAACCATTCGGCCACGCACTGGCGGCCGATGGTTGCAACCCAGACCGCGAACGGCGCGGCCGGGGCCCAAACCGCCCACGGCCGCGGG
>DASWLB010000510.1:0-5409 GCA_036396315.1 Alphaproteobacteria bacterium | reverse complement strand
GCTCCACGCCCGGGGCGTGCGCAACATAGATGTCGGCTGCATGCAGGTGAACCTGATGTATCACGCGGACGCATTCGACGAACTCGACGCGGCGTTCGACCCGGCGCGGAACGCGCTCTACGCCGGCCAGTTCCTGAAGGCGCTCCGGCTCGAGCGGCGGTCCTGGTCGGCGGCGGTGGCGCACTACCATTCGGCAACGCCCGAACGCGGCACCGCCTACAGCGAACGGGTGTTCGAACTGTGGCGCGGCGAAAGCCGGCGCGCCTTCGAGGCGGCGCTCGCCGCGCGCAAGGCTGCCGCCGAGGCGCGGCGCGAGGCCGCGGCAAGATCGCGGGAAGCGGCGGGAATCCTGGCGTCGCGGTGAGGATCCGGCGCGCCGGGACCGCCCGCCTTTTCATCTGACAGCGCCTCAGGTAAGAACGGGCCACGCATGAAGACCGAATCCACCCTGCCTGAGCCCGCCTCCGGCTGGGCCCTGTTTCTAGACGTCGACGGCACGTTGATCGAGATCGCCGATCATCCGGACGCCGTTCGCGTCGAACCGCGGGTGCAGACGATCCTGACCGTGCTCCACCGCACGCTCGATGGCGCCATTGCGCTCGTGAGCGGCCGCCCGATCGCAGCGCTCGACCGGCTGTTCGCGCCGCTCCGCCTTGCCGCGGCGGGTCTGCACGGGCTCGAGCGCCGCGATGCGGCGGGCGGCCGGCATTGCACGGCAGTGCGTGGCCCGGCGATCGAGGACGCGGTGGCCGCGCTCGGCGCGTTCGCGCGCAGCCATCCGGGGACGCTGGTCGAGGACAAGGGGCTCACGGCCGCTCTGCACGTTCGCGGCGCGCCCGATGCGGCGGACGCCGCGCAGCGCCTCGGTGCCGAGCTTGCCCGGCGCCACGCCGGGCAACTCGTGCTTCAGCCGGGCAAGATGGTGATCGAGCTCCGTCCGCCCGGGCCCGACAAGGGTGCGACGGTCCGCGCCTTTCTGGCCGAGCCGCCATTCGCGGGCCGCGTGCCGGTGTTCGTCGGCGACGACGCGACCGACGAGGTCGGATTTGCCGAGGCCAACAGGCGCGGCGGGCACTCGGTGCGTGTCGGCCGCGCCGCACGCACCGAGGCACGCTGGCGTGCTTCCACGGTTGCGGCTCTCGTTGCCTGGCTCGAGCGCCTCGCCGAACGCGCGGATGCCTGCGGGAACGCCCAATGAGCAGTCTCGACCTAGCGGTGATCGGCAATGCGAACCTCGGGGCCCTCGTCGACCGCAACGGGTGCGTCGTCTGGTCGTGCCTGCCGCGCTTCGACGGCGACCCCGTATTCTGCGCGCTTCTGAACGGCGACCGGGTGAACGATCCGTCGGCCGAGCTGCGGCCCGACATGCATGGGTTTTTCGCCGTTTCCGTCGACGAATTCGCGCGCGCCGAGCAGAGCTACGTCCATAACACCGCGGTCTTGGTGACGCGGCTCTACGACCGTCACGGCTCCGCCGTCGAGATCACCGATTTCGCGCCGCGGTTCAAGCAACATGGCCGGTTCTACCGGCCGATCATGATCGTGCGGCGGCTGCGGCCGGTCATCGGAACGCCGCGCATCCGAATCCGGTTGCGCCCGGCCTCCGACTACGGCGCGGGCCGCCCGGTGACCACATACGGATCGAACCATGTCCGCTACGTGATGCCGCGGCTCACGCTGCGGCTGACCACGGATGCGCCGCTTCCCTACGTGATGGAGGAGATCCCCTTCCTCCTCGAAGACCCGTGCGACCTGATCCTCGGGCCCGACGAAACGCTGCTCCGCCCGATCCGCGAGACCGCCAGCGAATACGAGGAAAAGACCGTCGAGTATTGGCGCGAATGGGTGCGATACTTGTCGATCCCGTTCGAGTGGCAGGAGGCCGTCATCCGCGCCGCGATCACGCTCAAGCTGTGCAGCTTCGAGGAGACGGGCGCGGTGATCGCCGCCATGACGACATCGATCCCCGAGGCGCCCGAGTCGGGACGCAATTGGGACTATCGCTACTGCTGGCCGCGCGACGCCCACTTCGTCGTCCGCGCCCTCAACGGGCTCGGCGCTACGCGCACGATGGAAGAGTATTTGCACTACATCACCAATCTCGTCACCACGGCAAGGAATGGCCACCTCCAGCCGGTATACGGAGTCCTCACCGAGTCGCGCCTGCCCGAACGCGAGGTGCCGTCGCTTTCCGGCTATCGCGGCATGGGGCCGGTGCGGGTCGGCAACGAGGCCTACCGGCACGTCCAGAACGACGTTTACGGCAGCGTCGTCATGGCCGCGACGCAGATGTTCTTCGACGAACGCCTGTCTCACAGCGGAACCGTCCGCATCTTCGAGCGGCTGGAGTCGGTCGGCGACCAAGCGATCAAGGTCTACGACAAGCCGGATGCAGGCCTATGGGAATACCGTACCATCGCGAAGGTGCACACGTTTTCGGCCGTGATGTGCTGGGTGGCGTGCGACCGGCTCGCGCGCATCGCGACGCGGGTCGGGCTCGAGGCCCGGGCGCGCCGCTGGCGCGAGGAGGCCGACAGGATGCACGAAGACATCTGCGCCCGGGCGTGGAACGCGGACGCGAACTGTTTCTCCGAGAGCTTCGGCGGATCGGACGTGGACGCGAGCCTCCTGTTGTTGCACGAGTTGCGCTTCCTGGCGGCCGACGATCCTCGTTTCGCGGGCACCGTCGCGGCGATCGAGCGCCGGCTGCGGCGCGGCAAGTACATGTTGCGCTATGCCGCGCCCGACGATTTCGGCACGCCCCGGAACGCGTTCACGGTGTGCACGTTCTGGTACATCGACGCGTTGGCCGCGCTCGGCCGGCGCGACGAGGCTCGGGATTTGTTCGAGAATCTCCTGGCCCGCCGCAACCACGCCGGCCTCCTGTCGGAAGACATCGAGATCGACACCGGCGAGCTATGGGGTAACTTTCCGCAGACCTATTCCCTCGTCGGGATGATCTCGAGCGCCATGAGACTCAGTAGGAGTTGGGAGGAAGCCTTGTGACCCGACTCGTCGTCGTGTCGAACCGCGTGGCGCCGGTCGACGAAGGCCAGTCGACCGCGGGCGGCCTCGCGGTCGCGGTGCTCGCGGCGCTGCGCGAGCACGGCGGCATCTGGTTCGGCTGGAACGGAGAGGTCGTCACCGCCCTTCCGGAGCGACCGGATATCCGTCCGGTCAACGAACTCACCTACGCGACGATCCCGCTCACCCGTCGCGACTACAACGAGTACTACACGGGTTTCGCGAACGGGACATTGTGGCCGTTGTTCCACTACCGGATCGACCTCGCGGATTTGAGCCGGACGAACCTTCCCGGCTACGTGCGGGTGAACCAGCGCTTCGCGCGTCACCTCAGGTCCCTCATCAAGCCCGGCGACACCATCTGGGTGCACGATTATCACCTCATCCCGCTCGCGCGCGAACTGCGCCGCCTCGGCATTCGCCAGCCCATCGGATTCTTCCTGCACACGCCGCTGCCGGCGCTGCAGCTCATGCTCACGCTCCCCTGTCATCAGGAGCTGATGACGGCGCTCTGCGAATACGACCTCGTCGGATTCCAGACCGACACCGACCTCGCGGCGTTCCGCGACTACGTGCTGCTCGAAGCCGGTGGCGAGATATCGGACGATGGGACCGTCCGGTGCGGCGGCCGCGCCTTGCGCGCCAGCGTGTTTCCGATCGGCATCGATGCCGAAACCGTCATCGACATGGCCATAACGCACGACCAGAGCGCGGATGCGAACCGGTTCCGGCGCTGGCTCGAGAAGCGGCAACTGATCATCGGCGTCGACCGTCTCGACTATTCGAAGGGGCTCGTCGAACGGTTCACCGCCTTCGCGCGGCTTCTCGAAAAGCACCCGGAAGAGACTCGCGGCGTCGTGCTCATGCAGGTCGCGCCGCCGTCGCGCGGCGACGTAGGCGCGTACGAAGAGATCCGCCGCCAGCTCGAGACCGCCGCCGGCCACATCAACGGGCAGTTCGCCGACTTCGACTGGGTGCCCATCCGCTACCTCAACAAGAGCTTCGACCGGGCGATGCTGACCACGTTCTTCCGCAACTCGCAGATCGGATTGGTGACGCCGCTGCGCGACGGGATGAACCTGGTCGCCAAGGAATATGTCGCCTCGCAAAGCGAAGAGGACCCGGGCGTGCTCGTGCTGTCGCGTTTCGCCGGGGCGGCGCAGGAGCTGCAGGAAGCGGTGATCGTCAACCCGCACGATCCGAACGAGGTGGCCGATGCGCTCATCGTCGCGCTGCGCATGCCGGTCGAGGAGCGTCGCGCGCGATGGCGCGCCCTGCTCGATCGCATCCGGCGCAACGACGTGAACGCCTGGCGCAATGCGTTCCTCGATGCGCTGGCCGAGGCGGCGCGCTTGTCGCGGGCGGCCTGATGCCCGATCGAGAACTTAGGCTTCTCGCCGATATCGGCGGGACAAACGCCCGATTCGCCCTTCAGGCCCGGGGCGCCGCGCCCGCCCAGGTGGACGTGACGAGCTGCGCCGAGTTCGCGAGCCTCGAGGACGCGGTCGAATCCTATCTGGAAAAGGCGCGCCCGGATGCCCCGCCCCGGCGCGCGGCCTTCGCGGTCGCTTCCCCCATCGCCGGCGACCAGGTCGCGATGACCAACCACCCGTGGCGGTTCTCCGTTTCCGGCGCGCGGGCGCGCCTCCGCCTCCAAGAGCTTCGCGTCATCAACGATTTCGCCGCCATCGCGCTCGCCGTGCCGGCCTTGGGTCCGGGCGATCTGCGGCGCATCGGCGGCGGCCGTGCGGTCGCGGGCGCGCCGATCGCCGTGATCGGTCCCGGCACGGGGCTCGGCGTCTCGATCCTGGTTCCGGGTCCCGGCGGGCCGATCGCGCTCGCGACCGAGGGGGGCCACGCGACGCTCGCCGTCGCCGACGACCGCGAGGCGCAGCTGGTCGCTTGGCTTCGCGAGCGCTTCGACCACGCTTCGGCGGAACGCGCCCTGTCCGGCCCCGGTCTGGTCAACCTGTACGCGGCGCTCATGGAGCTCGACGGCCGCGCCGCGCCGCTGCCGGCGCCGGACGAAGTGACGGCACGCGCCGTCGACGGCAGCGACGCGCTCGCCGCCGAGGCGGTCGCGATGTTCTGCGCGATGCTGGGGACGGTCGCCGGCAATCTGGCGCTGACGGTCGGGGCGCGCGGCGGAATATACATCGCCGGCGGAATCGTTCCCGCGCTCGGGACGGCGTTCGCGCTCTCGCCGTTCCGCTCGCGCTTCGAGGACAAGGGACGGTTCCGCCCGTACGTGGCGGCGATCCCGACCGCCGTCATCACCCGCGACGTGCCGGCGTTCGCCGGGCTCGCGGCGCTGCTCGACGGAACGGGCACGACGATCAGCGGCTGAACGCGGCTTCCGCGGTCATGGCGAGCCCGCCATGCGGT
>DASWLB010000509.1:0-1898 GCA_036396315.1 Alphaproteobacteria bacterium | reverse complement strand
GTCGGCAGCCTGGTGCAGATCATGCTGCTGCGCTGGTTCCAGAAATGCGGCCACAAGCCGATCGTGCTGTTGGGCGGCGGCACCACCAAGATCGGCGACCCGTCGGGCAAGGACGAAGCGCGCCAGCTGCTCGACGAATCCGAGATCGCGGCCAACAAGGCGGGCGTGCGCCGCGTGTTCGAGCGGTTCCTCGCGTTCGGCGACGGTGCGACCGACGCGGTCGTGGTCGACAACGCCGAATGGCTCGATCGGCTCGGCTACATCGCCTTCCTGCGCGAGGTGGGTCGCCACTTCTCGGTCAACCGCATGCTCGGCTTCGAATCCGTCAAGCTCCGGCTCGAACGCGAGCAGCCGCTCACGTTCCTCGAGTTCAACTACATGGTGCTGCAGGCCTACGACTTCCTCGAGCTCGCGCGCCGGCGCGGCTGCGTGCTGCAGATGGGCGGCTCGGACCAGTGGGGCAACATCGTATCGGGCGTCGAGCTCGCGCGGCGCATCGACGACCGCGCGCTCTACGGGCTCACCGCGCCGCTGATCACCACGTCCGCCGGCGAGAAGATGGGCAAGACCGCGCGCGGCGCGGTGTGGCTCAACGCCGACCGGCTCGCGCCCTACGACTACTGGCAGTTCTGGCGCAACGCCGAGGACACCGACGTGGTCCGCTTCCTCAAGCTCTTCACCGAGCTGCCCGAAGGCGAGGTCGCGCGACTCGCACGCCTCAGGGACGGGGAGATCAACGAGGCGAAGAAGGCGCTGGCCGACGCGGCGACGACGCTCGCGCACGGCGCGGACGCCGCCGCCGCCGCCGCGGAGACCGCGCGCCGCACCTTCGAGGAGGGCGGTCTCGGCGATGCGCTGCCGAAGATCGCCGTGCCGCAGTCCGAGCTCGCCCAAGGCATCGCCGCGTTCGAGCTGTTCCGCCGCGCCGGCCTCGCCGCGTCGGGCGGCGAGGCGCGCCGGCTGGTCAAGGGCGGCGGAGCCAAGATCAACGACCGGCCGGTAGCTTCCGAAACCCAGACCGTGACGCTCGACGACGTGAACCCGGACGGCGTCATCAAGCTCTCGGCCGGGCGCAAACGCCACGCGATCCTCCGGCCGGTCGACGAGACGTGACGGATATGTTGACCCTTTACGATTTCGGCAATTCGGTGTGCTGCCAGAAGGTGCGCATCGTCCTGTGCGCGAAGGGCCTCGCCTGGGATGCGGTGCCGGTCGATCTGTTCAAGAGCGAGCAGTACGACCCGGCCTACCTCAAGCTCAACCCGAAGGGGGTGGTGCCGACGCTCGACCACGACGGCAAGCCGGTCATCGAATCGACCCTGATCTGCGAGTACCTCGACGAGACGTTTCCCGACCCGCCGTTGATCCCGCCGGACGCCTGGTCGCGCACGCGCATGCGGCTGTGGAGCAAGATGGTCGACGAAGGGCTGCACGAGGGCGTCACCGAGATCAGCTTCTCCGCCATGTTCCGCGAGCGCATGCGCAACATGCCGGAGGCGCTGCGCGAATCGCGCTTCCGCAACGTCGGCGATCCAAGGCGGCGCGACCGGTTCCGTTCGACCTACGAGCTGGGCGCCAAATCGCCCTTCGTGCTGCACGCGGTCGCCGCCTACGAGCGGGCGTTCGCGCTGCTCGAGCACACGCTCGCCGAGGGCGGCCCGTGGATCGTCGGCGACCGCGTGACCTTGGCCGACGTCGCCCTGATGCCCTATGCGGCGCGGCTCGACTATCTCGGGCTGCTCGGCGTCTGGATCGAGGGCCGCAGGCGCATCCAGGACTGGTGGGCGCGGGCGCAAGCCTGGCCGGCCTTCGCGTCGGGCCTCAGCGACCGGATCGCCGAGGCCGAGATCGCCGAGATGCGCACCCAAGGGCCGAAGATCCGCGACGAGATCGCACGG
>DASWLB010000508.1:0-2261 GCA_036396315.1 Alphaproteobacteria bacterium | reverse complement strand
CGGCGACATCAGGTCGCGGCAGCGCTCGGCGGCGCGCTCGACGCGCGACTGCTTGGACGACCGCTCGAGGTACTGGCGCCCCAGATCGGCGATGGCGTCGAACATCGAGCGAACCCAGACACGGCCCATGGATCGGTCCCTACTGACCCGCAAATTTTCGGGCGCATATAGCGACAAGATAGTTACACATTCGTTCGCCTTCCAGCACACCCCATGGAAACGCCGGGTTTCCGCCGCGTTCATGGTGAAACCGATGGCCCGCCGGCGGGGTTCCCCGCTACAATCGGCGCCGTCATGAAGTACGGCATCTTCGACTACATCGACCGGCGCGACGAGCCGCTCGCCCGCACGTTCGCCGACCGGTTCACCCTCATCCAGGCCGCCGAAGAGGCTGGCTTCACCGGCTACCACGTGACCGAGCACCACGTGACGCCGCTGTCGGGGACGCCTTCGCCGACCGTCTTTCTCGCCGCCGCGGCGCGCGAGACCAGGCGCATCCGGCTCGGCACGCTCCTGTTCCTCCTGCCGCTCTACAACCCGCTCCGGCTCATCCAGGAGCTGTGCATGGTGGATGCGCTGTCGGACGGACGGCTCGACGTCGGGGTGGGGCGGGGCATCTCGCCGCACGAGTTCGCCGCGATGGGGGTCGCGTTCGACGCGGCCGAGGAGATGTTCGCCGAGGCCTTCGAGGTGCTGCGCCAGGGGCTGACCTCGGACGTGCTCGATCACGCGGGCAGGCACTACACCTACAGCGACGTGCCCATGGCGATGCGCCCGGTGCAGCGGCCGCACCCGCCCTTCTGGTACGGCATCCGCACCGAGGGCGGCCACGAGCGCCCGGCGCGCTACGGAATGAACGCGGTCACGCTCGGCCCGACCCCGTCGGTGGCGAAGGCGATCGCCCGTTTCAAGGTCGTATGGCGCGCGCACGCGGGCGATCCGCTGCGCCTCGCCTCGCCCGTCAAGGACCCGCTGATCGGCGCGGTGCGCGCGATGTTCGTCGCCGACACCGACCGCGAGGCGGAGCGAATCGCCTGGCCCGCCTACAAGCGCTGGAGCGAAAGTCTGGAATGGCTGTGGGCGCGCGCCGGCACGGAGTCGCCGATCTCGATCCCGCACGACTTCGCCGAGGCGCGCCGCCAGGGCACGCTCGTGGTCGGGAGCCCCGACACGGTGCGCCGTGAACTCACGGCCCAGGCCGGGGAGTGCCGCTTCAACTACCTGGTGTTGCAGCTCGCCTTCGGCAGCCTGACGCACGCCCAGGAGATGCGCTCGCTCGCGCTGTTCGAGGCCGAGGTCAAGCCCGCCCTCGATGCGCTCGCGACGGAGACGATGGAGACCGTGTCATGACCGAGGCCGCCCAGATCCGGCGCAACGCGCCCGAGGCGCGCGCCATCGAGATCGTGCCAGTCAACCCGACGATCGGCGCCGAGATCCGCGGCGTCGACCTGTCTCAGCCGGTCGATGGGACGACCTACCAGGCCATCCACGCCGCCCTCATGGCGCACAAGGTGATCTTCTTCCGCGACCAGGACATCACGCCCGAGCAGCAGGTGGCGTTCGGCCGCCTGTTCGGCGAGCTCACGATCCATCCCTTCGTCGAGCATCTCGAGCACTTGCCCGAGGTCCTGGTGCTCGACAACGACGAGGACCATCCGGTCTTCGCGACCGACATCTGGCATTCGGACGAGACGTTCCGCGTCGCCCCGCCGATGGGCTCGATCCTGCGCTGCGTGCGCATCCCGCCGGCGGGCGGCGACACGCTGTGGGCCGACATGTGCGCGGCCTACGAGGGCCTCTCCGACAAGATGCGGAGCTTCCTGTCGGGCCTCGAGGCGATCCACGACTTCAAGCCATTCCGCCGCAAGTTCGACTCGCTCCCGATCCGCGAGAAGCACGCGCGCTTGGCCGAGATGGAGGAGGAGCTGCCCAACCCGATCCATCCCGTGGTGCGCACCCATCCGGCGACCGGCCAGAAGGCGCTGTTCGTCAATCGTCAGTTCACCATCGCGATCAAGGGCATGCACGAGGACGAAAGCCGCGCGCTGCTCGAGTTCCTGTTCGCCCAGACCTTGGTCCCGGAGTACCAGGTGCGGTTCCGCTGGCAGCCGCACTCGATCGCGTTCTGGGACAACGCGCCGACCCAGCACTACGCCGCGAACGACTACTACCCGGTGCGCCGCACCATGCACCGCGTCACCATCAAGGGCGGGCGCCCGTTCTGACGTGCCGGCCTGGCCGGGATCCGAGGCGCCGCCCGG
>DASWLB010000507.1:0-4577 GCA_036396315.1 Alphaproteobacteria bacterium | reverse complement strand
GAGTGCCGTGCCGGACCGCGCGGAACGCGCGCGCCTCATCGGCCGCTCGACCGTCGCGCACCGGCTGACGCCGCTCCCCGTCGAGTCCATCGTGCGTGGCTACATCGTCGGCAGCGGCTGGCGCGACTACCAGACGACCGGCGCCGTATGCGGCGTCGCGCTTCCGCCCGGGCTCCGCCTCGCCGATCCGCTGCCCGAGCCGATCTTCACCCCCTCGACCAAGGCCGAAGACGGCGCGCACGACGAGAACGTGTCGTTCGACGCGGTCGTCGGGCTCGTCGGCCGCGCCGTCGCCGAGGAGGTGCGGCGCCTGTCGCTCGCGATCTACGTGCGGGCGCGCGAATATGCGCGGATGCGCGGCGTCATCATCGCCGACACCAAGATGGAGTTCGGACAGGACGCCGACGGTCGCATCGTCCTGATCGACGAGCTGCTCACACCCGACTCGTCGCGCTTCTGGCCGGCGGCCGAGTACAAGCCGGGCGCCAACCCGCCGAGCTTCGACAAGCAGTACATTCGCGACTGGCTGGACGCTCGCGGGTGGGACCACAGGCCGCCGGCGCCCTCCTTGCCGCCCGAGGTGGTGGCCCGGACCACCGCCAAATACCGCGAGGCCGAGGCGGCGCTGATCGGGGCGGATTCGGCCCCGGCGGCGCGGCGGGCCTGATTCCGCGCCGAAGCCGGCAGGCCGGCGGACCGCCCCGTTCGCAATTGCGAAGGGACTTTTGTGGTGCGGGCTAACGGAACGTAAATGCTGACTCGCGTATCTACCGGCACATTCCGCCGGGAGACCCACCATGCCCCACCCCCACCCGGACGCCGCGACGACAGGTGATGCCGCCGCACCCCGGCAGACCCGCAAGCCCGTCGTGGTCGTGATCGACGACCAGATGTCGATCGCCGAGGTGATCGCGTTCGCGCTCCGCCAGTATGGCATGAAGACCGAGGTCGCTTTCGACGGGCTCACCGGCATCGAGGCGGTGCGGCGGCTCCGCCCGGACGCGGTGGTCGCCGACATCCTGATGCCGGGACTCGACGGAATCGAACTCGCGAAGGCATTGCGCGAGGTCTCGCCCGAACCGCTCCTCATCCTCATGTCGGGCGACCTCGAGGCGGTCCGCGCCGCATCGAAGAGCTTCACCGGCGCACGCGCCATCCTCGACAAGCCGGTTCCGGTCCGCGCCCTCGTCCACTACCTGAAATCGCTGCTTCCAGCGGCTTAAGCGGACCGGTCCACTGCCGCCGGTCAGGCGCGCGGCGCGTAGAGGCGCTGCGGCACGGCGACGCCGCGCAGCGAGAACTCTCCCAAGGGTTCGGCGTCGATGGCCCCGACGGCGACGAAGTCGGCGGACAGAACCAGCGTGCGCCCGAGCTCCCGGCACATCGCCTCGATGCGCGCCGCCAGATTCACCGCCGGACCGATGACCGTGAAGTCGAGGCGCGATTCGCCGCCGATGTTCCCGTAAATGACCTCGCCCACGTGCAGCGCGATGCCATAGGCGATGGCTGTCTCGTCGTCCGCGCCCCGCCCCGCATTGATGCGGGCGAGACTCTGCTCGGCCTCGCGAGCGGCGGCGAGGGCGCGGCGGCAGGCTTCCATCTTGTCGCCACTCGAGAACGGAAAGATGGCGAGCATCGCATCGCCCATGAACTTCAGCACTTCTCCGCCGTGTGCTTCGACCGCGTCGCACATCGTGCCGAAGAACCGGTCGAGCATCGCGAGCAGCGTGTCGCGAGGCAGAGACTCGGTGAGCGCGGTGAAGCCGCGGATATCGCACAGCCAGATCGCCGCGCGTATGGTCTCGCCCATGCCGCGGCGGATCTGGCCCGCGAGCACGCGCTGCGCCGCCTCGCGCCCGACATAGGTATCGAGCAACGTGCGCGTCGTGCGCCGCAGCGCCTGCACCTCCAGGATCGCGGCAAAGGCGGGCATCGCCGCCGCGAAAAGCGCGATGTCCGCATCGTCGAATCCGCCGGGTCGGCGCGTCGCGAGCGACAGAGCTTTGTGGCTGCCGTCCGAGAACGGCACCGGCAAGACCAGGTAATCCGTCATGCCCATGCGGCGAAGATCCGCGAGTATGCCAAACTCGCCCGGCTCGGGCGGAAGGCGCGGGTTGCAGCGCACGGGCCCACGACCCTCATACGCGATGTTGATCGGGCTGTTCTGCAGCTTCGCGTCCGAATCGCGATCGTCGCGGTAGTACCGCTCGGAGGCGCCGCGCTCCAGCTCCCACAGCCCGCTCCACGAGAACAGCTGGGGATGCAAGGTGGGAACGCCCGTGGTGATGCGCGCGACTTCGACGCCGGACGCCCGCAGCTTGGCGGCGAAGGCGTCCAAAAAAGCGGCCGGTTCCAGAATCCGCCGGCCTTCGGATTCGAGCCACACGATGACCGGATGCCGGGCGTCCCTGGCGTCGGGCACGGAAAATCCTCGCGGAATCGATGCGTTGCCCGGGAAATAGGCCCAAGCCGCCTGCGTGGCCAGCCCGTTCGGGCGGCCGTCCCGCGCCCTGCCCCACGACTTGGCCTGTGGATACTCGCACTTCCCGTGTTGATTCCGGTCCGCGGATTCGCTTCTACTTTCGCCGGGGGAAGATTCCCACGTTTCGAAAGCCGCGGCGGCGCCCCGGTGGCATAACAGGCCAGGGAGGCTCGCGATGAGCCTGTTCCGTCAGTTGTCCGCCTCGCTCCAGACGCGAACGGAGCAGGCGCGTCACCGCGCGTTCTTGAACGCCGCGATGGCGGGCGCCGCGCTCGCCGCCACCGCCGACGGCCGCGTGAGCTTCGCCCGGCGCTGCGTCGTCGATCAGGTGCTCGACGGCGTCGCGCCTCTCAAGGTGTTTCCGGCCGAGACCGCGGTCGCGGCATTCGCCGGCTTCGCCGACGACATCCTGGCCCGGCCCGAGCGCGGCCGCACGCGGGCGGTGGAGGCGATTTCGGCGGTTGCATCGGAGCCGGACGCCGCGCGGGTGGTGCTGCGCATCGCCGAGGCCGTGGCGCGGGCCGAAGGGAAGCTCACCGCCCATGGCGCGGTGCGGCTCGAAGACGTCTCGCGCGCGCTCGGGCTCGGCGCGGCCGAGTTGCGTCCGCGCGACATGGCACGCCCCGCGCCTTCCTGTTGTATCGCGATCGGCAACCAGAAGGGCGGCACCGGCAAGTCCACCACCGCGATGCATCTTGCCATCGGGCTCGCCGGCGCGGGCCACGCCGTCGGGTGCATCGATCTCGACGGGCGTCAGGGCACCCTCACTCACTATCTGGAAAATCGCCTAACCTATGCACGGCGGGCGCGGCGCGACCTCGCTATGCCGCGGACGGCCCGCGTCCGGGCAAGCGAGGCACGCGACCGGGATGTCGCCGAGCGCGACGACTCGACCCAGCTCGGCGAGGCCCTCGCGTCCCTCGCCGACTGCGACTTCGTCATCATCGACAGCCCGGGCAGCGACGGGTTCCTGGCGCGGCTCGGCCTCGCCCAGGCCGACATCTTGGTAACGCCGCTCAACGACAGCTTCCTCGACATCGACGTGCTCGCCGAGATCGACGTCGAGAACCGGCGGGTGGTGGCGCCGAGCGCCTACGCGACGACCGTCATGCGCCACAACGAAAGCCGGCTCGCTTCCGGGCGCCCCCCGCTCGACTGGATCGTGATGCGCAACCGGATGGCGCAACTCGATACGCGCAACTCGCGCGACGTCGCCCGGCTTCTCGCGCAGCTGTCGGAGCGCATGGGGTTCCGGCTCCACCCGGGCCTGAGCGAGCGCGTCGTGTTCCGCGACCTGTTCTACGACGGGCTCACCATCCTCGATTTCGCGGCGGAGGCCGACGAGGGCCGCATCGATGCCAGCCGCCGCAACGCGCGCGAGGAGATGATGCAGCTCGTCGAGGCGGTCCGCGGCTTGCGCCGGGCGTCTGCGGCCGTCGCCTGAATCGCGAGAAGACAGCGAAAATTTTCGTCAAATGCGATCGCGCCGCGCGCCGCCCCACCCCTTATCCAAGTGTTAAGCGGCCGCGCCTAGCCTGTCCGAGCGGGCCGCCTTGGGGACACACCCGATCCCCAAGACGGCCGCAATTGCGGACGGCGGGCGGACCATGCGACGCGCCAACGACGGCACGGCGAGCGGATCGAAGGCTGCGGTGCTGTGCATCGCGGCATCGCTCGCGGCCTGCGCGGCGCCGGACTTGCCGCCGCCTTCCCCGCCGCCGCTCGTCGTCGCACCGCTGCCCCCGCCGCCGCCGCGGGCCGAGCCCCGGCTCGACGAGATCTTCCGCCAGGCGCGAATCCTTCGGCCGGCGCGGCCGCTCGAATGCGTCGAGTACGTGCGCGACGTCACCGGAGTCGCGATCCGCGGCAATGCCTGGACCTGGTGGGACGCGGCCGCTGGACGCTACGCTCGCGGCATGACGCCCCATCCGCGCGCGGTGCTCGTGTTCCGGAAGCAGCTCAAATCCGTCGGCCACGTCGCCGTCGTCAAGCGCGTGGTGACCGACCGGCTGATCGTGGTGGACCACGCCGACTGGCTCAAGGACGGGCGCATCTACGCGGATTCGCCGGTGATGGACGTGTCCGAGCGCGGCGA
>DASWLB010000506.1:0-2250 GCA_036396315.1 Alphaproteobacteria bacterium | reverse complement strand
GCTGCGCGAGCCGATCGCGACGTTGCGCCGGATGATGCGCGAGGCCGGCAAGCCCGCGCCCGAGATCTCCGTCTCCGGCACCTTGCCGCTCGACGACCGCGAGGCCGCCCGTGCCAAGCTCACGGCTCTCGCGGACGCCGGCGTCACGCGGTTCGCGCTGAATCAGGCCTACGCCAGCGGCGCCGAGTTCCGGCGCATGGCGGAACAGCTACTCGCCGCCGCTGGCCGTTAGGACACTTTCACGCTATCGCAAACCCAAGATCCGTTCGTGCTTCGATACGCCGCGCGCCGCACGCGCGCGGCACTCGGCACGAACGGGACTTTATAGACAAGGAACTGAACCTGGTGACTACTGTGCCGCGGCCGCAACCTCGCGTCGCGCCTTCAGGCCAAGGATCGCGCGCGCCTCGTCCGGGCTCGCGATATCGTAGCCCAGCAGCCGGATGATCTGCACCGCCTTCTCGACCAGCGCCGCGTTCGACGGCGCGAGCTTGCCGCGCTCGATGTAGATGTTGTCCTCGAGCCCGACGCGCACATGGCCGCCGGCGAACACTGCGGTCGCGACGATCGGCATTTCCCAGCGCGAGATGCCGAACGCCGCCCACACCGAACCGGGCGGCAACAGGTCGCGCATGTGCAGCAAGGTCTCGATGCGCGACGGCGCGCCGTAGGCCGTGCCGAGGCACAGCTGGAACATCGGCGGCGCCTCGATCAGCCCGTCGGCGATCAATTGGCGTGCGAGCTCGATATGGCCGATGTCGAACACTTCGAGCTCGGGCTTCGCGCCGGCCGCGCGGATGCGCTTCGCCATCTCGGTCAAGTGGGCGCGGGTGTTGATGAAGATGCGGTCGGGCCGGTTCATCGTCGCGACGTCGAGGCTGCAGATCTCGGGCCGCACCTCCTCGACATGTCGCACCCGCACCTCGGGCGCGACGAAAATCGATTTCGCCCGCCCGTCCGCGGGATCCTCCGCGCCTGGCACGAAGAATGCGCCCGGGCCCGTGGTGAGGTTGATGATGACGTCGCTGCCCGTGGCGCGGATGCGCTCGGTGGTCTCGCGATAAAGCGTCGGGTCCATGCTGCCCTGCTTGGTCTTCGGGTCGCGCACGTGGATGTGGACGATCGCCGCGCCGGCATCGCGCGCCTCGCGGCCCGACTTCGCGAGCTGCTCGGGGGTCACCGGGACCGCCGGGTTCTTGTCCGCCGTCGGCGCGCCACCGGTCAGCGCGCAGGTGACGATCACTTTGTCGGCCATCGGAACCTCCCCATTGCTGTCCGCGCCGGCCCATTCTGAGCACATTTCGATGGCGGGCCCAACCGGTCGAATCGATGGCGTGCGCCGTCGCTTTTCCATGCTTGACCCGATAGGAGAACTTATGTAGAACGGGCGCCGGTGTTTTTGTTTTGTTCTAGATATGGTGGGTCGCCTGCGGCGGCCCCCGAAATAGGCCCCCCTGGAAGAGGTCCATGACATGCTGACCATGAAGCAAAAGGAGCTCCTGCTCTACATCGACGAGCATTTGAAGCGGCACGGCGTGTCGCCGTCGTTCGATGAGATGAAGGACGCCCTCCGGCTCAAGTCCAAGTCCGGCATCCATCGGCTGATCACGGCCCTGGAGGAGCGCGGCTTCATCCGCCGATTGCCCAACCGGGCACGCGCCCTCGAGGTGCTACGCCTGCCCGAATCCTCGCGCCTCGCCCCGCACCGGCCTGGGGAGGCCGGGGCCTTCGCGCCCAACGTCATCGAGGGCAAGTTCCGCGCCTCGCTGCCGGGCGCCGCCGTGCCGGTGGCGCGCGAGGCGGAGACGGTCGAGCTGCCGCTTTACGGCCGGATCGCCGCCGGCGCGCCGATCGAGGCGCTGCGCGACCATTCGCGCACCTTCGGCGTGCCGACGAGCCTGGTCGGCCCGGGCGAGCATTACGCCCTCGAGATCGAGGGCGACTCGATGATCGACGCCGGCATCCATGACGGCGATACCGTCATCATCCAGCGCACCGACGCGGCCGACAACGGCGCCATCGTGGTCGCGCTGGTGGACGACAACGAGGTGACCTTGAAGCGGCTGCGCCGCAAGGGCGCCTCGATCGCGCTCGAACCCGCCAACCCGGCGCACGAGACCCGCATCTTCGGCCCCGACCGGGTGCGGGTGCAGGGCCGGCTGGTCGGCCTGTTCCGGCGCTACTGACCGGTCCGGGCTTCGGGCCGGCGCACCCAAGGCCGGTCGCCCGAGACGCCACGCGCGGATTCGA
>DASWLB010000505.1:0-2552 GCA_036396315.1 Alphaproteobacteria bacterium | reverse complement strand
TGGGGGGCGGGGCGAGCATCGCGACGCGGCTCATGAAGGCGGGGTCGTCGCCCGCGACGACCAGCGGGAAGGCTTCCGCGACGGCATCGAGCATCGGCTCGACCCAGGCGCGGTCCGCGGCGCCGAAATCGTGCAGCACGTGGCCGAGCACCCGCTCCTTGCCGGGATGGCCGACGCCCAACCGCACGCGGCGGAACTCCGGCCCGATATGGGCGGCGATGCTGCGGAGCCCGTTATGGCCGGCGAGCCCGCCGCCGCGCCTGGCGCGCACCTTGCCGGGGGCAAGGTCGATCTCGTCGTGCACCACGATCACGTCCTCGGGCGCGATGCGGTAGAACGAGCAGGCGGCAGCGACCGCGCGGCCCGATTCGTTCATGAAGGTCTCGGGCTTGAGCGCCAGGATCTTCTCCCCGCCGACGGAGCCTTCCGCAGCCTGGCCCTCGAACCGGGCGCGGGCGCGGGCGAATCCGTAGCGGCGACGGATCGCGTCCACCGCCATGTACCCGACATTGTGCCGGTTGTTGGCGTAGCGCGGCCCGGGGTTGCCCAGGCCGACGAGCAGCAGCATGGCGTGGCGCGCGACGGGCGGGGAAGGCGGACCCCTTCCCTCGCACTACTCCTTCTTGGCGGGTTGGGCGCCGGCGCGCGGCGCCGCTCCGGGGGCGGCCCGGGGCGCGGCGCCAGGGGCGGCGCCCGGAGCCGCGCCGGGGGCTGCGCCTGGTGCCGCGCCGGGGGCTGCGCCGGGTGCGCCTTCGGCGGGCGGCGCGCCCTCCTCGCCGAGGGCGGCGGCGGCCTCGGCGGCGGCTGCGGCGGCCAAGGCCGCGGCGGCGGCGGCTGCGGCCTCTTCGGCCACCACGGTCGGCGCGGCGACCGTCGCGATGGTGAAGTCGCGGGTGATGATGAGCGTCACGCCCTCCGGCAACGCGAGCCGGCTGGAATGCACCGAGCCGCCGATCTCGAGCCCCGTCAAATCCACGGTGAAGTGCAGCGGGATGGCGGCGGCGCGGCAGCGCACCTCGATCATATGCCGCACCACGTTGAGCACGCCGCCGCGCTTGATGCCGGGCGAAGCCGCTTCGTTGGCGAAACGCACCGGCACCTCGACCGTGACGCGCGTCTCGTCGTTGGCGCGCATGAGATCGACGTGGAGCGGCGCGTCCGTCACCGGGTGCAGCTGCACCTCGCGCGGCAGCACGCGCACCTTCTTGCCGTCGAGCTCGACGTCGATCAGGCGGGTAAAGAACCCGGCCTTGCCGCGCTCGGAATCGAGCGCGCGCCGGTCCATGCTGACGGTGACCGGTTGGTCCTTGTCGCCGTAGATGATGCCGGGCACCTGTCCCGCGCGCCGCGCCGCCCGCGCGCCGCCCGTCCCCGACCGGTCGCGCCGGACCACGGCGAGGGATTGCACGTCAGCCATCGGCCATCTCCTTCGGCAAGGCATCGGCCGGCGCGCGACGGGGCCTCTCCCGCGCGGGCCGGAAAGGCGCAGGATTTAGCGCCTCGAGCCCGATTAGTCAAACAGCGAGGAGACCGAGGAATCCTCGTGAATCCGGCGCACCGCCTCGCCCATCAGGGGCGAGATGGTGATCTGGCGGATATTGTTCGACACCCGCACCGCCTCGGTCGCGAGGATCGAATCGGTGATTGCGAGGCTCTCGAGCGGCGAGGCGGCGACCCGGCTCACCGCGCCGCCCGAGAGCACGCCGTGACTCACATAGGCCGATACGGAACTCGCCCCGGCGTCGATCAAGGCCTCGGCCGCGTTGCACAAGGTCCCCGCCGAATCGACGATGTCGTCGACCAGGATGCAGTCGCGCCCCTTCACCTCGCCGATGATGTTCATCACCTCGGAATGGCCGGCGCGCTCGCGCCTTTTGTCGATGATGGCGAGGTCGGCATCCAGCCGCTTCGCCATGGCGCGCGCCCGCACCACGCCGCCCACGTCGGGCGAGACCATGGTGAGGTCGGAGCCGTTGTAGCGCTCCTTGATGTCGCGCACGAACACGGGCGCGGCGAACAGATTGTCGGTCGGGATGTCGAAGAAGCCCTGGATCTGGCCCGCGTGCAAATCGAGCGTCACCACCCGGTCGGCGCCCGCCACGGTGATCAGGTTGGCGACCAGCTTGGCCGAGATCGGCGTGCGCGGCGCCGATTTGCGGTCCTGGCGGGCATAGCCGAAATAGGGGATCACGGCGGTGATGCGCCGCGCCGAGGAGCGCTTGAGCGCGTCCAAGGTGACCAGCAGCTCCATGAGGTTGTCGTTCGCGGGATAGGACGTCGACTGGATGACGAACACGTCCTCGCCGCGCACGTTCTCCTCGATCTCGACGAAGCACTCCATGTCGGAGAACCGCCGGATGCTCGCGCGCGTCAGCGGCGTGTGCAGGTACGCGGCGATGGCGCTGCTCAGGGGGCGGTTCGAATTGCCGGCGATCAGCTTCATGTCGGGGGAGGCCTCACTGCCGGCCCCCGCAGGGGCGCGGCCCGCGATCGGGAAGCGCGCGCAATCTAGCAACCGCGCCCCGGCGTGTAAACGGAATCGGCGGACATTG
>DASWLB010000504.1:0-1530 GCA_036396315.1 Alphaproteobacteria bacterium | reverse complement strand
GGCGCGATGGGTGGCGGCATCGCTTCGTCGATTGCGCGGGCGCTGGGCGCCGGGCGCCGCGCGGACGCGAATGCGCTGGCGTTACATGCTTTGGTCATCGCGCTCGGCTTGGGCGCGGCCTTCACCATCGGTGTGGTCGGCGGCGGGCGGTGGCTCTATCAGGCGATGGGCGGAAGCGGCCGCGCGCTCGACGCCGCGCTGACGTACTCGAACTGGATTTTCGCCGGCGCGGCGCTGGTATGGCTCTTCAACTCGCTCGGCGCCGTCCTCCGCGGTACCGGCAACATGGCGTTCCCGGCGGCCGTCACCTGCATCGGCGTAGTGATCCTCGTGCCCGTGTCACCAGCGCTCATCTTTGGCTGGGGGCCGTTCCCGGCGCTCGGGATCGCGGGCGGAGCGGTGGCCCTTCTTTCGTACTACGTCCTCGGTTGCCTCGCGTTTGTCGCCTACCTGTGGGGCGGACGGAGCGTGCTCCATCCCTCGCTGCGCGCGGTGCGCTTCCGCTGGCCGCTCTTTCGCGACATCCTGCGCGTCGGTGCGGTGGCCGCGCTTGTCACCGTGACGACCAACCTCACCATCATCATCGGCACCGCGTTCGTCGGCGAGTTCGGCCCGGCCGCGATCGCTGGCTACGGCACCGGCGCGCGGCTCGAATACCTGCTGGTGCCGCTCGTCTTCGGCCTCGGCGGCCCGCTGGTCGCGATCGTCGGCACGAGCATCGGTGCAGGAGATCGTGAGCGAGCGCTGCGCACCGCGTGGATCGGCGCTGCCATCGCTTTCATCCTCACCGAGGCGATCGGCCTTTGCGCCGCCGCCTTTCCGACGGCATGGCTCTCACTCTTCGACACTGATCCGCGGATGCTCGAGGCCGGAGCGACTTACCTGCGGACCGTCGGGCCTTTCTATGGAATGTTCGGCCTCGCGTTGTCACTTTACTTCGCGTCGCAGGGCGCGGGCCGACTGCTGTGGCCGCTCCTCAGCGCCGTGACGCGCCTCGCGATCGCGGCGCTCGCCGGCTGGCTCGCGCTGCGCTGGACCGGCGAGCTCGCGCACGTGTTCCTGGCGCAAAGCATCGGGCTCATCGCCGCCGGCCTCATCAATTGGGCGGCCGTCGCGGGCGGCGCCTGGTTCGGTTCGCTGACGTGGCCGTGGTCCACGGCAGCCGCGCTGCAAAGGAGATCGCCAACATGAGCACGACATATCTCGAAGACTTCGCCGTCGGACAGATCTACGTGTCCGGACGGATTACCGTCAAGAAGGAGCGCATCAAGGCATTCGCGGCGGAGTTCGATCCGCAGCCGTTCCACTTGGACGAAGACGCCGCGCGCCGCTCGATATTCGGCGGCTTGGCGGCGAGCGGCTGGCATACCGCCGCGCTCACGATGCGACTGCTCGTCGACAGCGACTTCAGACCCGCCGGCGGCATCGTCGGCGCGGGGTTCGAGAAGTTTCGTTGGCCGGTTCCGGTGCGAGCGGGCGACGAGCTGCTCGTCGAGGGCGAAGTGCTCGACGTACGGGTGTCGAAATCAC
>DASWLB010000503.1:0-3365 GCA_036396315.1 Alphaproteobacteria bacterium | reverse complement strand
GGCCCCGCCGTGTCGCCCGAGTTGCGCAGATCGACGGTCGCGGCGGCGAGGCCGCGGCGGCGGGCGATGCGCAAGAGCCCCGCGATCGGCACGCGCCCGCACGCGTCGTCCCAGCCGAGCGCTGCGTCGTCGAGCGCCTCGATGGCGCGCGCGGTGGCGCGGTCCTGCCGGCGCGCCGTCTCGTAGTCGTGGTAGTGCGACAGGTCGGAGCTGATCACCGGCAGGGTCGCGTCCGAATCCCACAGCAGCTCCAGCACCTCCTCGACCTCGGCGCCGGTCGCGTCGCCCGCGACCAGTGGCACGAGCTGGAACGCGCCGAGCACGATTTGCAGGAAGGGCAGGTGCACCTCGAGGCAGTGCTCGCCGTCGAAGGCCTCATCGAGCCGCTTGACCTGGGGCAGGGCGACAATGCGCGCGACGGCGGCGCGGTCGATCGGGATCTCGCCCAGCGGCGTCGCGAACGACTCGGCGTCGCTCACCGCGATGCCGCGGAACGCCAAGCGGTGCGCCGGGCCGATCAGCACCACGCGCCTCACCTTGCCGGCGAGCGGGGCGAGCCTCGCATGGGCGCTGGCGGCGACCGGACCCGAATAGACGTAGCCCGCGTGCGGCGCGATGATGGCCGCCGGCGCCGGCCCGTCCGCCTTGGTATCGGCCAGGAGGCCGCGCACCGCGCCCTCGAGCCGCGCCCGGTCGCCGGGATAGAACATCCCCGCCACGGAAGCCCGCCGCACGCGCGCCATCGCCCTCTCCGTCGTGCCCGATGCCCTTATGCCATTGAATCTGGGCGGTTCGCGCCCCACCTGCAAGGTCAGGATCGAATCCCATGAGCACCGCTATCCAAACGCCGATCGCGCCGGTCGAGGGCCGTTTCTGGCGTCCCCTCGAGGACGGGCGCATCGAGTGCGAGATCTGCCCGCGCCGCTGCCGGCTGCACGACGGACAGCGCGGGCTCTGCTTCGTGCGCGCGCGCGAGGGCGGGCGCCTCGTGCTCACCACCTACGGACGGTCGTCCGGCTACTGCATCGATCCGATCGAGAAGAAGCCGCTCAACCACTTCCTGCCCGGCACGCCGGTGCTGTCGTTCGGCACGGCGGGCTGCAACCTCGCCTGCAAGTTCTGCCAGAACTGGGACATCTCGAAGTCGCGCGAGTTCGACACCTTGGCCGACGCCGCCTCGCCCGAGACCATCGCGCGCGCCGCCGAACGCCTCGGCTGCCGCAGCGTCGCCTTCACCTACAACGATCCGGTGATCTTCCACGAATACGCGATCGACGTGGCCGAAGCGTGCCGCGCGCGCGGCATCAAGTCCGTCGCGGTCACCGCGGGCTATCAGTGCGCCGCGCCGCGCGCCGAGTTCTACGCCCGCATGGACGCTGCGAACGTGGACCTCAAGGCGTTCACCGAGACGTTCTACAAGCGCATTTGCGGCGGCGAGCTTCAACCGGTGCTCGAGACGCTCGAATACTTGAAGCGCGAAACCAAGGTGTGGTTCGAGATCGCGACGCTGCTGATCCCGGGCGAGAACGATTCGGCGGACGAGATCGACCGCATGACGCGCTGGGTGGTCGACCGGCTCGGGCCCGACGTGCCGATGCATTTCACCGCCTTCCATCCCGACTGGAAGATGCTCGACAAATCCCCGACGCCGCCCGCGACGCTCACCCGCGCGCGCGCGATCGCGCGCGCGAACGGCGTGCGCTACGCCTACACCGGCAACGTGCACGACGCGGCGGGCGGCAGCACGTTCTGCCATTCCTGCGGCGGTCTCCTCGTCGAGCGCGACTGGTACGTGCTCGGCGCCTGGAAGCTCGATGCGGCGGGGCGCTGCCGGCGCTGCGGCGAGAATTGCGCCGGGGTGTTCGAGGCTAAGCCCGGATCCTGGGGCGCGCGACGCCAGCCGGTGCGGCTCGCCGAATTCGCGGCGTGACCCGCATCCCATCGCGACGCCGCCCACCGCACTTAATCCGGCCTTAACCCTGCCGCAGCCTGGGCATCGGCCGCGCGAAATCGGGGATTTGTCTTAATCCTCGCTTAAGCGGCCGCCGCTAGCCTTGGGCCATGGCGGAGAGGTTCAAGGCGGGGGTGGCGTCCGCGGTGCTGGTCGGCATTGCGATGCTGCTTGCCGGCTGCGGCTCGACGGCATTCACGATCGCCTCGTTCGTCGTCTCGGGCGTCAGCTACATGACGACGCAGAAGGGCGTCGGCGACCACGTTCTGTCCGCCGCGTTGGCGCAGGACTGCGCCACCTGGCGTCTCCTCCTCGACGAGCCGATCTGCCGCGACCCGCGCGACGAATTGCCCGAGAACATCGCCCAGGCGCAATTCGCGGCGCTCGACGTGATACCCGAGGCGGGGCCGGAGCAACCGGCCGACCTCCTCGAGGAACCGCCTCCCGCGCTCGCCGGCGGGCAGGAGTTCCGGCTCGCCGCCGGTGGAAATCCGGTGATCTCCGCAATCGAGAAGCTCGCCGCACGCCGCGTTAGCTTGGTCGGCTTCGCGTCGGACACAGAGCTCTACGCGCTGATCCACGACGACGGCGCGCTGGAAGTGTTCGCCCACCGGCCGGGCGGGGCGAACGCCGGCGCCAACCTGATGCTTATCCTCCGCATCGAGCGCTATCTGGCGAACCCCACCGCGTTCGAAGGCGTCGTCCTCGACGGCATCTATCACCGCGTCCGCGACATCGCGGTTTAGAACCGTATCCCGTTGCACGGGTTCTCCTACCGTTACCCCGACGTCATCCCCGACCTTGTGCCACGGCTGTCCAGTGAAGACGGTTCGGCCATCATGATTTGCAGCGGACGTCCGCCGATCACATGGCAACACAATCCAATCAGGACTCGAGTCTGAGTCGCAAGAAGCCTGTCATCCCGGGCGCGGTGCAGCGCGAAGCGGTGCACCGCTGACCCGGGACCCAGGCCTCGTTTGCACCGGATCCCGGATCAGCAGCGCACCACTTCGTGCTGCGCTGCATCCGGGATGACACTGGGGCGTACAATAACCGGACAGTCGTGGCCTTGTGCCGGGCATCCACGGAGTTTGGCGCAATGTGCGGCACGATCGGCGAAGGGAACCCGCGGATGGCCGGGACTCGCGCTTTCAGCGGTTCGCGTGCCGAAACAGTCCACTGGACTGTATCGGAATAGCGAACCGGTCATGACGTAAGGGCCGCTTTGCTCGGTCGAATAATGGTCTAAAGAACCCGTGCCGTCTCCGCGAAGGCGCGGAGGTCGGCATTCAGCGTCTCGTCGTTGACGATCCGCGGCACCTTGTGCTGGCCGCCGAGCTTGCCGTGCGCCTTCATCCAGGCGGCGAAGCTGCCGGGCTTCAGCTCGATCACCTCGGGCGGATCGAGCCCGAAC
>DASWLB010000502.1:0-3102 GCA_036396315.1 Alphaproteobacteria bacterium | reverse complement strand
GGTCAGTGCGGCGCAAAGGCTGCCCGATACCCCTCTCCCCCTCTCCCCCAAGGATTGGGCAGTCGAGAAAACGGCGGTGGAAACACCGCCGTTTTCCTTTTCCCCGGTCAGTCGAGCGCGGCGACCGCCTCGACCTCGACCCTGAGGTCGGGATCGGCAAGGCGACGGACCTCGACAAGGGTCGAGCTCGGCTTGTCGACCATGAATGGGCGCGCATTTCGCCCCTCGCGCAGATAAGCGTCGATGTCGGTGACGTAGATCGTGTATTTGACGACCTTCGCGTAGTCCGCGCCGGCCGCCCGCAGCACGTCGCCCAGATTGGTAAAGGCCTGGCGGATCTGCGCCGCGATGTCGCCCTTGCCGACGATGTTGCCCTCGGCGTCGCGCGAAGTGAGGCCGGAGGTGTACAGCGTGCGTCCGGTCACGACGACGCCCGCGCCGTGCAGCACCTTGCCTTCGTAAGCGCGGCCCGTCGCGATCTTCTCGCGGGACATCGCGTCTAACCCCCTCTATGGCGTGATTACCGGGCCGGCGCCTCGACACGCGCCGTCAACTCGCCTCGAGCTCGGTGTCCCAGTACAGGAAGTCGCGCCAGCTTTCGTGCAGGAAATTGGGCGGGAACAGGCGGCCGCGCTCCTGCAGCTCCTTATTGGTCGGCTGGCGCGGCGGGCGCCGCGGGTGCATGCTGCACTCGTGCGGCAGCCGGTCGCCCTTTCGCAGGTTGCACGTCGTGCAGGCGGCGACGACGTTCTCCCACGTCGTGAAGCCGCCGCGAGAGCGCGGCACCAGATGGTCGAACGTGAGCATCGTCGACGGGTGCGGCTGGCCGCAATACTGGCAGACGAACCGGTCGCGCAGAAAAACGTTGAACCGGGTGAAAGCCGGCCGGCGGGCCATCGGGATGTAGTTCTTGAGCGCGATGACCGACGGCAGCCGCATCGACATAGAGGGCGAGTGCACCACGCGCTCGTATTCCGAGATGATGTTGACGCGTTCGAGGAACACCGCCTTCACGGCCTCCTGCCACGGCCAGAGCGACAGGGGGAAATAGCTGAGCGGCCGGAAATCCGCGTTCAGAACCAATGCCGGACAATCGGATGCGGTACTCACCGTCGCAGTCCCGGGACTAATCGTTCCTTTCCACCTCGCGCGCGGCGGATGCTACCAAGGCGGTGCGCCGGAGACAATGGGGCGCGCGAATTTTTAAGCCGTGGGAAGGGATTAGCCCCCTTTCGGTTACGATTTGTTGAAGGCGGCCGCGAGGAATTGCCTTCCGAGCTCGATGCCGACCTCGTCGATCGAATGGCCGAGGCCGGGGCGCAAGTGATGCTCCACCTTGAAACCCGCGTCAGCGAGCGCCGCGGCGGCGCGGTCGAGCAGCTCGACCGGCAGAAGTTCGTCGCGGTCGCCGTGGACGAGCAGAATCGGCGGGCGCGAGTGCGCCTCGGTCGCCAGCAGGTCGGGCGATTCGAGCCGGCCCGAATATCCGACGACACCCGCACACGCCTTGTCCCGCCGGGGCGCGGTGAACAGCGACATCATCGTGCCTTGGCTGAAACCGACGAGGGCAAGCGACTGGTCGGTCAACCCGCGCGCCGCAAGCTCGCGGTCGAGGTAGCGGTCGATGATCCGCGCCGCCACGCGGATCGCGGGCAGGCGCGAGGACGGATCGGGATCGTACACGTTGAACCACTGGCGCCCGAAACCGGCCATCTCGCACGGGTAGGGCGCATGCGGCGAGACGAACTCGGCATCGGGCAGCATCGGCGCGAAATACGGCGCGAGCCCGATCAGGTCGTTTCCGTCGGCGCCGAACCCGTGCAGGAACACGACGAGCTGGCGCGCGGCGCCGCCCGATGCGGGCGGCATGGACGGGCCGGAAAGCTCGATGAGGTCGTCGGGCATGGAGTTCCACCGCGAATTTCCGTCGCCGGTCATAGCGCGCCCCCGCCCATCCGGCAACCCGCGCGCAATTGCCGGCCGTGCTCGATTGGCCTAGGAACGCCGCATGGCGAATTCCGTCGTCACCCGTTTCGCGCCGAGCCCGACCGGACTCCTCCATCTCGGCCATGCCTACGCCGCGCTGTTCGCGTTCGAAGCGGCCCGCGAAGCCGGCGGCCGTTTCCTGCTGCGCATCGAGGACATCGATCGCGGCCGCTGTCGCCCGGAGTTTACGGCGGCGATCGAAGACGACCTTGCCTGGCTCGGCCTGTCATGGGAGCGACCGGTGCGCCGCCAGTTCGAGCACATGGCGAACTATCGCTCCGCGCTCGACCGGCTCGACGCGATGGGACTTCTCTACCCCTGCTTCTGCACCCGCGCCGAGATCGCGGCGGAGATCGAGCGCGCCGGGCATGCGCCGCACGGTCCGGACGGTCCCGCCTACCCGGGCACCTGCCGTGGCATGCCGGCGGCCGAGCGCGAACGCCGCTTGGCGCGGGGCGATAGCTTCGCGCTGCGGCTCGACATGGCGGCGGCCGTTGCGCGGGCCGGACCCTCGTCCTTCACCGATCGTAGCCGGGGTCGCATCGATGCGCGCCCGGAGGCCTTCGGCGACGTCGTGCTGGCGCGCAAGGATACGCCGACGAGCTACCACCTTGCGGTCACGGTCGACGATGCGTTGCAGGGCGTGACGCTGGTGACGCGCGGGGAGGACCTGTTGGCGGCGACCGACGTGCACCGGCTGCTGCAGGCACTTCTCGGCCTCCCGGTTCCCGAATATCACCACCATGGTCTCCTCGCCGATCCGTCGGGACGGCGGCTCGCCAAGCGCGATCGCGCGGCCACCCTGCGCAGCTTGCGCGAGGCCGGCCGCACGCCTGAGGAGGTCCGCGCCCTAGCCCACAGGGCGGCTGCGCCGTGACGCAGCTTGTCGGCGCGCTCCTCGCCACGGCGCTGCTTCCGCTCATCGCGGCCGCGTCCACTGCGGAGCCGCCGGCGCGCGATTGCCATGCGGTCTCCGTCACCGACCAGCGGTCCGGCACGACATTGCGCGGCATCGAGGACATCGCCATCGATGAGCGTGCGGGCGTTGCCTATCTCTCGGTCTACGACCGTCGGGATTCGCCATCGGCGCTCGATGGCATCTACGCGCTGCCGATC
>DASWLB010000501.1:0-2452 GCA_036396315.1 Alphaproteobacteria bacterium | reverse complement strand
TGCCGCTCGAAATACTCGCTCGGCTTCATCCGGATCGGCATCTGGGCGCCGAGCTTCTTGTTCGCGAAATGATCGTCCATGCGCGCGAGCCAGTAGGGCGCCCAGCTGCAGCCGGCCTCGAGGAACGCGACCGAGAGGCGCGGGAAGCGCTCGAGCACGCCGCCGCAGATCAGGCTCATCGCCGCGAACATCTGCTCGAACGGGTGCGAGATCACGTGGTTGAAGGCGTAGCGCGCCTCGTTGCGCATGCCGTAGCGCTCGCCGCCGGCGGTCGAGGGATCGCCCGTCGTCTCGTGCACGCACAGCGGCACGCCCATCTCCTCGATCGCGGCGTAGAGCGGATCGTAGGCCGGATCGTCGAGGGTGCGCCCGAGGCACGGGTTGGGCCGCACCGCGATCGCGACCGCGCCCTTGGCGACGGCGCGGCGCGCCTCGGCGACCGCGTGCGCCACGTCGTGCAGCGCCAGCACGCCGGCGAAGAACAGCCGGTCGCGGTGGGGCGCGACGTAATCGGCGATCCAGTCGTTGTAGGCGCGCGCCATCGCGCGGGCGAAATCGGGCTCGCAGGCATACACGGCGACGAGCGCGCCCGAGGGGAACAGGACGGCCGCGCGGATGCGCTCCTTGTCGAGCACCTTGAGCCGGTCGGAGGCCTCCATCGGCTTCCGGATCGAGATCGATGCGGGGAAGGGCGGGTGCACCACGCCGTCGACGATGAGGCGGCGCACGCCGCGCGCATCGAGCGCGTTGCCCTGGGTGCGCGCGCGATAGGCCGGATCGAGGTAATGGCTGAACATCTCGTCGCCCTCGATGACGTGGCCGTCGGCGTCGATGGCGATGTGGTCGGAATCGATGCGGTCCATGGCGGCTCCCCAAACCCGGGCTCGGCGAGCGTACCTAACCCCGCCGCGACCGTCGAGCGCGCCGACCGGCGGCGCGATATTCGCGTTTTGCCGCGGCTGGGCTGCGCCTAGAATGGCGCCGATCGGTCCACGCGCCAAGGGAGGATGGTCGATGGCGAAACGGCAGCGCATCAAGGGCGAGGGCATTCCGGAGCACACCCCGCAGCCGTTCCCGGCCGCGGTCAAGCTCGGCAACATGGTGTTCTCCTCCGCCGTCGGCGGCGAGGATCCGAAGACGCACGAACTGCCCAAGGACATCGAGGCGCAGTGCCGCAACGCGTTCGGCAACGTGCGGCGCATCATGGAGAAGGCGGGCGGCAGCCCCGCCGACATCGGCAAGGTCACCGTCTATCTGCGCAGCCGCGACGACCGCGTCACGGTCAACAAGTTCTGGGTCGAGATGTTCCCAAACGAGGACGACCGCCCGGTCCGTCACACGGTCGCGACGGACCTTGCCGGCGGCCGTCTGATCCAGCTCGAGTTCATCGCCGTCGTTTGAGCGTTGCGCCCGTCGGGCGCGAGGGGAGCGGACCATGAGGATCGACTGTCACGCGCATGTCAGCGCGCCGGCCCAGCTGTGGGCCTACAAGGCGGGCTTGCTCGCCGCCCGCGGCACGCACGGAAGGGGAGGAGTGGCCGACCGGCTGCCGGACGACGTAATCAAGAACGCCGCGAACGCGAAGCTCGAGGGCGCCCCCCACGGCCACCTCGACTACATCGCGCATCTCGGGACCGACCTGCAGCTCTTGTCGCCGCGTCCGTTCCAGCTCATGCACAGCGAGCAGCCTGGCATCATCGTCCAGTGGTTCAACGAAGAGTGCAACAACATCATCCACCGCCAATGCCGGCTGTTCCCCGACACGTTCGTCGGCATCGCCGGGCTGCCGCAGGTGGCGGGCGAGGGGCTCGAGCGCGCGATCGCCGAGCTCGAGCGCTGCGTGACGCAGTTGGGCTTCCGCGGCTGCCTGCTCAACCCCGATCCGTACGAGAACAGCGGCACCACGGCGCCGCCGCTCGGCAACCGCTACTGGTATCCCTTGTACGAAAAGCTGTGCGAGCTAAACGTGCCGGCGCTGATTCACGGCACCGGCTCCCGCCTGCCCGAGCGCGAGCCCTACACGCTGCATTTCATCAACGAGGAGACGACGGCCGTGTACGGCCTTGTCAACTCGACCGTGTTCAAGGATTTCCCGACGCTCAAGATCGTCTGCTCGCACGGCGGCGGCGCGATCCCCTATCAGTTCGGCCGGTTCGCGGCCGGCGCGATCCGCGGCGGCGGCGACTTCCGCGACCGGTTGCGCAACCTCTACTACGATACGGTGCTCTACACCCAGGACGCGATCGAGCTTCTGGTGAAGACGGTCGGCGCCGACCGCTGCCTGTTCGGTTCCGAATGTCCCGGCACCGGATCGGTGATCGACCCCAAGACCGACCGGCCGCTCGACGACGTGGGCTCCTACATCGAGGCGATCGAGTTCCTGAAGCCGTCCGAGAAGCAGCTTATCTTCGAGGATAACGCGCGCAAGCTGTTCGGCCTGACGGCCCAATAG
>DASWLB010000500.1:0-1717 GCA_036396315.1 Alphaproteobacteria bacterium | reverse complement strand
CACGAGGACCGCGTCGTCGCCCGCCTCGGCGGCGGCGAAGCGCGCAAGCAACTGCTCGCGATACTCGACAGGATCGCCCCGCTGCACTGAGCCGGGCGACCGCGCGCGAGCCGCCGCGTGTCAATCCAGCCGTCTGCCGGTGCGCTCGCCTTCGAGACAGCACGCCGACGCCCAGCCTTGCGCCCCGTCCCATGTCGCCTCGCACCACGGGTACTGATAGCCGTCCACGTTCTTGCACGAACCGACAACGATGCCGCTGCCGTCGGGCGGGATTTGCCGGATCGACTCGTTCTCCGTTCCCGGCCCCGCGCGCAGATCGAGGACCTTGCCGCGATCGACCTGCGTGACGCGGAACGTCTCCGCCTCGGCTTCCGTTTGCGCCGACGCCGGTTCCGGTGTTGCCTCCGCCGTCGTCGCGACTTCCGGCGCCTCAGCCGGCGCGTCAAGCATCTTCGACTCGCCGCCCTCGATCACCACGCACGGCTTGCCGATCTCAAGCCCGCCGCTCTCCTTCGTGAATTCGGTGATTGCCCAGATCGCCCACGCGCCGGTCTCCTGGTTTCGGGTCAGCGTGAAGGCGTGGTCGTTGCCGTCGATCCCCGTGAACACCGGTGTCTCGCCGGTGTGGTCGATCAGGGTTTCGATGGAAGAGCCGCAGGGCATGCTTTGCGCCGCGGCGCCCGTCGCCCCGGCGAACGCCGATACGCCGAGTGCGGCGGCGATGACCAACGACCGATGGAGGTGCTGGTGGGTGACCATAACCTGCTCCAAAACAACAGTATTTGGCCCCCGTCCGACCCTAGAGCCGTGGTGGTTTGTGTCAACCCTGTTGACCGGGCCCGACTGCCTGGAGGGTTACCGCGGCGCCATTCGGAGCGCGCCATCGAGGCGGATCGTCTCGCCGTTTAGATACGAATTCTCGACAATGTGAACGGCGAGCGCCGCGAACTCGTCGGCCAACCCGAGCCTCTGCGGGAACGGGATCGCGGCGGCAAGCCCGGCGCGTGTCTCCTGCGGCAGTTCGCCCAGCAAGGGCGTCTCAAAAAGCCCCGGCGCGATCGTGACGACCCGAATGCCGGACCTGGCGAACTCGCGCGCCGCCGGCAGCGTCAATGCCGCGATGCCACCCTTCGACGCCGCGTATGCCGCCTGCCCGATTTGGCCTTCGAACGCGGCAACCGAAGCGGTCAACACGATCGCGCCGCGTTCGCCATCCCCGTCGGCGTCGAGCGCCTGCATCGCGGCAGCGGCGAGCCGCATGGTGTTGAACGTGCCGATAAGATTGACGTGGATGACCCGCTCGAACGCGGCGAGCGGCATTGGCCCCTCGCGCCCGACGATCCGCGCCGCCGTACCGATGCCGGCGCAGCAAACGAGGATGCGTGCGCCGCCGTGACGCGCCGCGCACGCCTCGATCGCCGCCTTCGCCGAGCCTTCGTCGGCAACGTCCGTGCGCGCGAAGACACCGCCGCATTCCGCCGCTACCGCCGCGCCCTTGGTCTCTTCGAGATCGAGGATCCCGACCCTCGCGCCCTTGGCCGCGAGCATTCGCGCCGTCGCCGCGCCGAGGCCCGATGCCCCGCCGGTCACCAGCGCCGCCATGCCGGCGATCTTCATGCCGCCCCTGCCGCGTCGGTGTTTTCGATGAGCAGCGCGATCCCCTGCCCGCCGCCAATGCAGGCCGAGGCGATGCCGTAGCGGAGCTTCGCCCGCTTGA
>DASWLB010000499.1:0-2254 GCA_036396315.1 Alphaproteobacteria bacterium | reverse complement strand
ATCGCCGTCGAGCGCTTCGACGATGTCGTCGAAACGATCCTGCAAGGCGGCGATCGCCCGCTGCCGCGCGGCGGCGTCGCGGAACGGTGCCGGGTCGCCCCACAGCCCGCTCACCCATTCGTCGATCGGAACCGTCTCCGGCCCGATCGCGAGGGCCGTCACGAAACCGTCGACCTCGGAACGCCACCAGCCACCCTTGGTGTCGCGGTCCGGCGCCAAGGCCGGTTCGTTCCACGCGTCCAAGCTTGCCATCTGACCGCCTCCGCTTCGGGACTATCGCACCGAGGCCGAGTCGCGCAAAACGTCTTCCCGGCTCACCGAAGACAGAGTAAGCGCGCATCGTTCGAGACGCCCCGCCCGCATCGTTTCGCGGTGTTGGCGCGGCTCCTCGGGATGAGGGCGACTTTTCCGTACGCCGTGGCTAATACCAAGTCCCTTTGCATACGACTCTTGTGCGTTCGTCCTTCGAGACGCGGTCCTCGCTGTTCGCTCGGACCGCCCTCAGGACGAACGGCTGGAGTCAGAACCAAAGAATCCGTTCGCCCTGAGGAGCCCGTCCTGAGCGTGTCCAAGGACGGGCGTCTCGAAGGGCGATATCAAAGCACGGGTGAGCCTCTGGGAGACTTGGTATAAGCGTTAGCGCGCGTACCCCAAATTCGGCGCGAGCCAGCGCTCGGCGTCCGCGAGCGTCATGCCCTTGCGCCGTGCGTAGTCCGCCACCTGGTCGCGCCCGATGCGCCCGACGCCGAAATACTGCGCTTGCGCGTGGCCGAAATACCAGCCGGAGACCGAGGCGGCCGGCAGCATGGCGAAGCTCTCCGTCAAGGTGACGCCGGCCCGCGCCTCGGCCTCGATCAGCGCGAACAGCGCCGCCTTCTCGGTGTGGTCGGGGCAGGCGGGGTAGCCCGGCGCCGGGCGGATGCCGCGATAGGCCTCGCGGATGAGCGCCGCGCTGTCGAGCGATTCGTCCGGATCGGTGCCCCACAGCTCGGTGCGGGCGCGCTGGTGGAGCCGCTCAGCGAACGCCTCCGCCAGCCGGTCGGCCAGCGCCTTGGCCATGATCGCCGAATAGTCGTCCTTGGCCGCCTCGAATTCGGCGACGAGCCGGTCGAGCCCAATCCCCGCGGTCACGGCGAAGGCGCCGATGTGATCGGCGAGGCCGGTGTCCTTGGGCGCGACGAAGTCGGCGAGGCATAGATGCGCCCGGGTCCCGCTTTTCTCGCCTTGCTGGCGGAGGAAACGCAAGGTCGTGCGCACGCGCCGCCGGTCCACGTCCTCGTAGATCTCGACGTCGTCGCCCGCCGCGTTCGCCGGGAAGAACCCGACGACGGCGCGGGCGCGCAAGAGGCGTTCCTGCACGATGCGGTCGAGCATTCCTTGCGCGTCGGCGAACAGGGTGCGCGCGGCCGCGCCCGTCTTCGGGTCGTCGAGGATCTTCGGGTACGAGCCCTTGAGCTCCCAGGTGTGGAAGAACGGCGTCCAGTCGATGGTGGGCACGAGCTCGGCCAGCGGATAATCGTCGAACGGGCGGAGCCCGAGGAAGGAGGGCGCGGGCGGTGCGCCCTGCGACCAGTCGATGGCGAAGCGGTTGGCGCGGGCCTCGGCGAGCGGCACGCCGCGGGGCCTGCGATCGGCGGCCTCGTGTCCGGCGCGGGCCTTGGCGTACTCGGCCGCGATTCGCGCGGCATAGGCGTCCTTCTGCTCGGCGCTGGCGAGCGCAGCGGCGACGCCGACCGCGCGCGAGGCATCGACGACGTGCACCGTCGGCCCGGAATAGGCGGGCGCGATGCGCACCGCGGTGTGGACCTTCGAGGTCGTGGCTCCGCCGATGAGGAGCGGCAGGCGCATGCCTTCCCGTTGCATCTCGGCGGCGACGTGCGTCATCTCCTCGAGCGAGGGCGTGATCAGGCCCGACAGCCCGATCATGTCGGCGCCGCGTTCGCGCGCGGTCTCGAGGATCTTCTGCGCCGGCACCATGACGCCGAGGTCGATCACCTCGAAGTTGTTGCACTGCAGGACGACGCCGACGATGTTCTTGCCGATGTCGTGCACGTCGCCCTTGACGGTCGCCATCACGATGCGGCCCTTGGTGCGCGTGCCGCCGCGGCCCGCCGCCTTCTCCTCCTCGATGTAGGGCACGAGGTGGGCGACGGCCTGCTTCATCACCCGCGCGCTCTTCACCACCTGGGGCAGGAACATCTTGCCGGCGCCGAACAGGTCGCCGACCACATTCATGCCGTCCATCAGCGGACCC
>DASWLB010000498.1:0-2133 GCA_036396315.1 Alphaproteobacteria bacterium | reverse complement strand
TTCCTGGTCGCGCGCGAGGCGGCGATCCAGATGCTCGCCAAGGGTTCGGGCACCATCCTGTTCACCGGCGCGTCGGCCAGCGTCAAGGGCTATCCCAACTCCTCGGTGTTCGCGATGGGCAAGTTCGGGCTGCGCGGCCTCGCCCAGTCGCTGGCGCGCGAGCTGCACCCCAGGAACGTCCATATCGGCCACGTCGTGATCGACGGCGGCATCTCGGCGGGCGGGCGCGCCGGCATGCCCGACCGCGGACCCGACGGCTGGCTCCACCCGGACGAGATCGCCCAGGCCTATCTCGCGCTGCACCGCCAGCAGCGCAGCGTGTGGGCGTGGGAGACCGAGATCCGCCCCTGGGTGGAGAAGTTCTAGCGATGTCGAGGACGGCGCCTCATCCTTCGAGACGGCCGCTTCGCGGCCTCCTCAGGATGAGGTTATTTTTTCTTCCTCATCCTGAGGAGCGCGCGCAGCGCGCGTCTCGAAGGATGAGGGCGATGAGTCTCCCGTTCCCCTGGAACGACCACGCGGGCCGCTTCGCGCCGGTCAAGGCGGCGACCCTGGTGCTGCTCTGCGCGCCGGCGGCTTGGACGGCGTTCGACTTCGTCGCCGACAATCTCGGCGCGCGGCCGATCAACCAGGCGATCCGCGAGATCGGGCACTGGGCGGTGCGGTTCCTGCTGGTCGCGCTCGCAATTACGCCGGCGCGCCAGATCTTCCGTTGGACCGTCCTCGCCTCGCTGCGGCGCATGATCGGCGTCAGCGTGTTTTGTTATATCGCCGCCCATCTCGTGCTGTTCACCGCGCAGGAGATGTGGGCGATCGTCCACGTCGCGACCGAGATCGTGCTCCGTCTGTACCTCACGATCGGATTCACGGCGCTCATCGGCCTTGCCGCGCTCGCCGCCACCTCGACCGACGGCGCGGTCCGGAGGATGGGCGGCAAGGCGTGGCAGCGGCTGCACCGAACCGTGTACGTGATCGCGCTCCTGGGCCTCATCCACTACTTCCTGCAATCCAAGCTCGACGTGTACCAGCCGACCCTGATGGCCGGCCTGTTCCTCTGGCTGATGGCGTGGCGGACGCTCGACTGGGCGGGGCTCCGGCCCGGCCGCGCACCCGTCCTCTGGACCTTCGTGCTCGGCATCGGCGCGGGCGCGCTCACCCTCGTCTGCGAGGCGGCCTATTTCTCGCTGTTCATGCACGTCGACCTCATGCTGATCGTCGAGGCCGCGCTGACGTTCGATTCCGGCGTCAGGCCCGGCTGGTACGTGCTCGCGATCGGCATGGCCGTGTTCCTCGCCGCGGCGGCGCGCGCGCCGTTCGCCCGTCGCGTCAAGGCGCGCGCCCGCGCCGCATAGCCAACGAAAGGTAACGCGATGAGCGAGATCGCAGTGATCGTGGGCGCGGGCCCCAGGCTTGGGCTCCTCATCGGCAAGGCGTGCGCGGCGGACGGGATGTCGGTCGCGCTCGCCGCGCGCAGCCCGGCCAAGATCGCGGAGGCGGCGTCCGCGTTCGGCGCGCGCGCCTACGCGTGCGATGCGACGCAGCGGGCGGACGTCGAGCGCCTGTTCGAATCGGTCGGCACGGATCTCGGCGTGCCCGACCTCGTCGTGTTCAACCCGGCCGGGCGGCTGGCGGGCCCGATCGAGACGATAAATCCCGACGAGCTCGACCGCCCGCTCGGTATCCTGCGCGGCGCCTTCCTGGTCGCGCAGGCGGCGGCCAAGGGTATGCTCGCCAAGGGCTCGGGCACCATCCTGTTCACCGGCGCCTCGACCTCGGTCCAGGGACCGCCCGAGCAGTCGGCGGTCGCGATGTACAAGTTCGGCATCCGCGGCCTTGCCCAGGCGCTGGCGCGCGAGCTGCACCCGAAGAACGTCCATGTCGGCCACGTCGTCGTGTCGGGCGGCATCGGCGCGCTCGGCGATGCGAAGGACACCAGCGCCCGGCCGGAGGAGATCGCGAAATCGTTCCTCGCGCTGCATCGCCAGCACCGCAGCGTGTGGGCGTGGGAGACGATCATCGGCCCGTGGACCGGGCCGGTGCTGTAGACCGCGGCGAGCACACGACCCAGTTCACCCCCCACCCTGTCCCTCCCCCTCAAGGGGGGAGGGGACGCGCACGAATACCCCCTCCCCC
>DASWLB010000497.1:0-4618 GCA_036396315.1 Alphaproteobacteria bacterium | reverse complement strand
CGCGCGCCCGACCGCGGCGATGCGAACCGCGCCGTCCTCGCCGATGTAGCGATAGCGGTTGCCGTCGAGTCCGCCGACCTCGACGTGGCCGACCTCGCCCGCGGCCAGCGCGCGGCCGGCCTCGTCGACGATGGCGAGTTCGAGATGGGCAAGCGGCCGGCCGACCGTGCCGAAGCGCCGCGTCGCGCCGGTGCATGTGGCGACCCATCCGGTCTCACTCGTGCCGTAGCCCTGGGCGACGGCGATGCCGAACCGCTCCTCGAAGCGCCGCCACTCGTCCTCGATCAGCGGGGCGGAGCTCGACGTCATGAAACGGAAATCGGGCAAATCGACCCGCCCGGCCGGCTCCTCGGCGCGCAGCAACAGGCCGATCACGGTCGGGTTGCCGGCGGCGATGGTCGCGCCAAAACGCGCGAGATCGGCGAAGAACCGGCTGCGCGAGAACCGGCGGCGGAGGAGGAGCGTCGCCCCCGCGCTGAGCGTGGCGAGCGCACCGAGAAGCTGGGCCGACGCCCAGTTGAAGGAGCGATAATCGTACACCCGGTCGTCCGGCCCGATGCCGAATCCGTCGGCCGCGGCGGCGGCGTTGCCGAGCATCTCGCGGTAGGTGAGCACGACGCCCTTCGGCAGCGCCGTGGTGCCCGAGGTGAACAGGATGACCGCGTCGTCGGTCGGCATCGCGCGCGGCGACGGCGCCGCACCTTCGGCGGGCAGATCGGCGAAGAAGCCGGTTCCGCCGCCGTCGTCCCATCGGCCGAGCGGACGCCACGGCGCGTTCGTCCGCGCCGCGAATTCCGCCAGATCGAGCGATTCCTCGTGGATCACGAGACACGGCGCGAGCGCCTGCAGGATCGCATCGAGGTGGGGGCGGTTCGCCTCGACGTGGACGGTGCAGATCGTCGCGCCGGCGGCGAGCACGCCGAGATAGACCGCGAGATGCTCGGGCGAATTGCCGGCGAGCAGCGCGACGCGGGCGTTGGCCCCGATGCCGCGCGCGGCGAAATGGGCGGCAATCCGGCCGGTCGTGCGCGCCAGCTCCGCGTAGCTCATCGCGCGGCCGTCCTCGAGCGAGACGAGATAGGGCTTGTCCGGATCGCGCGCGGCGGCGCGATCGATCCAGCGGCGCAACGCCTCCGGACCGGGATCGCGCCTCATCGTTCGATCCGATCGAGGTTCTCGGTCATGCGCGCGATCACCCGCAGGAAGACGCGGAGCTCGGCGCGGCCGATGCCCGAAGCCGCCTCTTCCGTGATGCCGCGCGCGATGGGCAGGAGCTTCGCGCGCAGCCGCTTCGCCTTGGCTGTGAGCCGGACATGCGTGCGCCGCTTGTCCTCGGCGCTGCGTGTGCGGCGCACGAGCCCCGCCCGCTCCATGCCGCGAAGCGCGACCACCGTGGTCGGCTCCATCGTGCCGACGCGCGCCGACAGCTCGCGCTGCGTCAGCCCGTCCTCGGTCCACAACACGCGCAGGAAGTACCATTGGCCGCGCGTGATGCCGTGGGGCGCGATGCGCCGCTCGAGGAGGCGCTGGAAGGCGCGATTGGCGTCGCGCACGCGGTATCCCGTGGAGAGACGCGGCGGAAAATCGGCGCCGTTGCGGTTGGGCATCGCGCGTGACCCTGCGTTGACAGGCGCCGGCGGCGCTGCCAGAATTACTTAGGATACTATGTATTTGCGCGGCGGCGCGCAAGCCGGACGGGAGACCGATCATGGACGTCGCGACCGAGGACACAGCGAGGCCGGCGACCGAGGAGGTGCGCGATCTGCGCGCGACGCTCGCCTGGCTGCGCTCGCAAGGCGACCTGATCGAGACCGAACGCGAGGTCGATCCGGACCTTGAGGTCACCGGGCTGCAGAAGCATCTGGATGGCGGCTGCCCGGTGCTGTTCGCCAACGTCAAGGGCAAGCCCAACCATCGTGTCGTCACCAACCTGTTCGGCGACATCCGCGTCATCAACAAGATGTTTGGCTGGAATGACGACCCGGACCGGGTGCGAAGGCTCGCCCATGCGCTGTCCCATCCGCTGAAGCCCGTCATCATCCCGCAGGGGGAAGCGCCCTGCCAGGAGACGGTGATCGAGAACCCGCCCGACGTGAACCGCCACATGGTGCCGATCCGGCACACGACCTACGAGCCGGAGCTGACGGTCGGCTCGGGGATTCGCTGCGTCACCGGGCGTTATTTCGACGGCGGGTCGGACCTCGGCTACAACCGCATGAATTTCCGCTGGGGCAACGTCGGCACGTTCCAGATCTCGCCCGGCTCGCACATGTGGCAGGTGGTGAACGCGCACTACGCGTCGAACGAGCGCGTGCCCATCACCATGTGCTTCGGCGTGCCGCCCGCCTGCACGCTTCTCGCGGGCGCGGGCTTCGACTACGTCATCCTGCCCAAGGGGTGCGACGAGATCGGCGTCGCCGGCGCCGTGCAGGGCGCGCCGATCCGGCTCGTGAAAGCGCGCACGGTGGACGCGCTGGCGATCGCCGATTCCGAGATCGTGCTCGAGGGCTACGTCGATCCGCGCGACCGGCGCTTCGAGACGCGCGAAAGCGAGGAGGCGGGCGTCCAGGGCCGCTACCATTTCCATCCCGAATGGGCGGGCTACATGGGCAAGGCCTACAAGGCGCCCACCTTCCACGTCACGGCGGTCACCATGCGCCGGCCGGACTCGAAGCCCATCGTGTTCGCCCTCGGCGTGCACACGCTCGACGACCACAACATCGACACGACGGTGCGCGAGGCCGCGATCTTCGAGCTGTGCGAGCGGCTCCAGCCCGGCCTGATCCAGAACGCCGTCATCCCCTACTGCATGACCGACTGGGGCGGCTGCATCATCCAGGTGAAGAAGCGCCACCCGATCGACGAAGGCTGGCAGCGCAACTTCCTGTCCGCCATCCTGTCCTGTTCGCAGGGCATGCGGCTCGCCATCGCGGTGAGCGAGGACGTCGATCCCTACTCGATGGACGACGTGATGTGGTGCCTCACCACCCGCGTCAATCCGCGCGCCGACATCCTCAACCCGATCCCGGGTGGGCGCGGCCAGACCTTCATGCCGGCCGAGCGCATGACCGCGGGCGAGAAGCAGTGGACCGCGTCCAACACATTCTTCGAGGGCGGGATGGGGATCGATGCCACCGTGCCGTTCGGCTACGAGAGCGACTTCATGCGCCCGGTCTATCCGGTCGATCGCGTCCGGCCGGAGGACTTCTTCTCCAAGGCCGACCTCGAGAACGCGCGGAAGCGCATGCAGGGCTGGGTCCATTCGCTCGCCCGCACCGGGCGGTGAGTCCGGCGATCGGTAGCTTAAGCCCGGCCCTCGGGCGCGGCGCCGCCGCGCGCCAACAGAGCGTTCATGATTTTGGTCGCACCCTCGATACACGAATCGGCGAGCATCGTGGCGGCGGGCTCGGCGAGGCCTTGGCCGTGGGCGCCGTCGATCAGCTCGCGGCGGCGTTCGGCCAGGAAGGCCGCGCGCGCCTGCCGCGACGGCAGTTGGGCCGCCTGCGTCGCGACCTCGGTCGCCCAGGCGGCGATATACCGGTTCAGCTCTTCGGTCATGCGTCCGACGACCTAGATATATAGCGAGGCGAACCAGGCAATGGAATTCGGAGGACGCTCATGACGGCCTGCATCGTCGGGTGGGCACACGGCAAGTTCGGCAAGCACGAAGGACGCGACGTCGAATCGCTCGTGGTCGAGGCGGCGCGGGGCGCGCTCGCCGATGCCGGCGTCGCCGCCAAGGACGTGGACGAGATCTATCTCGGCACGTTCAACGCCGGCTTCGTGAAGCAGGATTTCCCGGCCTCGCTGGTCCTACAGTCCGACGACGCGCTCCGCTTCAAGCCGGCGACGCGGGTCGAGAACGCCTGCGCCACGGGCTCGGCCGCCATCTACCAAGGGCTCAACGCGATCGCGGCGAAGAAGGCCCGCCTGGTCCTCGTCGTCGGCGTCGAGAAGATGACCGAGCTATCCGGCGCCGCGGTCGGCGAGGTGCTGACCAAGGCGAGCTACCTGAAGGAAGAGGGCGACCACCCGAGCTTCGCCGCCATCTTCGGGCGCATCGCCGAGCGCTATTTCCAGCGCTACGGCGACCAGTCGGACGCGCTCGCCCGCATTGCCGCCAAGAACCACGCCAACGGGGCGAAGAACCCGCTCGCCCATTTCCAGCAGGATCTGGGATACGAGTTTTGCGCCACCGTCTCCGACCGTAACCCGATCGTCGCCGGCCCGTTGCGGCGCACCGACTGCGCGCCGGTCACCGACGGCGCGGCCGCGCTGGTGCTCGCCGACCTCGACACCGCGCTCGCGATGAAGAAGGCCGTCGTGTTCCGCGCCGCGCGGCACGTCAACGATTACCTGCCGATGAGCCGCCGCGACGCGACCCGGTTCGAGGGCGCCGAGGTGGCGTGGGCCCGCGCCTTCGCCGACGCCCGCCTCGGCCTCGCCGATCTCAGCCTCATGGAGGTGCACGACTGCTTCACCATCGCCGAGCTGATGATCTACGAGGCGATCGGGCTCACCCCGCGCGGCGAGGGCGCGCGCGCGATCCGCGAAGGCTGGACGGAGAAGGGCGGGCTTCTGCCGATCAACCCGTCGGGCGGGTTGAAGTCCAAGGGCC
>DASWLB010000496.1:0-3341 GCA_036396315.1 Alphaproteobacteria bacterium | reverse complement strand
CCGTCCCCCCGGGCGCCAACGGCGGCGGGGCCAAAGCTCCGCGCCGCCTCGGCCAGCTCCTTCAAGCGCGCCTGGACGCGGGCATTGACCGATCCTTCGGGCCATGCGCCGTCGGGTCCCGCCTCGCCCGCCGGCACGCCGGTCAGGATCTCGATGCCCTGGTCGATGGTGGCGACCGGATAGACGCGGAACATTCCCGTGGCGCACGCCTCCACGATGTCCTTCCGCAACATCAGGTGCTTGACGTTCGAGGCGGGGATCAGCACGCCGTGCGTGCCGTCGAGGCCGCGCGACCGGCACACGTCGAAGAACCCCTCGATCTTCTCGTTGGCGCCGCCGATCGCCTGCACCTCGCCGCGCTGGTTGACCGAGCCGGTGACCGCGAGGCACTGCTGGATCGGCGCGTCGGCGAGGGCGGAGAGGAGCGCATAGAGCTCGGCCGAGGAGGCGGAATCGCCCTCGACCCCGCCGTAGGACTGCTCGAACACCAGGCTCGCGGACAGCGCGAGCGGGTGCTTCGCGGCGAAGCGGCCGCCGAGGAATCCGGAGAGGATGAGCACGCCCTTCGAATGGATCGGCCCGCCGAGCGCCACCTCGCGCTCGATGTCCACCACCTCGCCGCGCCCCAACCGGACGCGCGCCGTGATGCGCGACGGCCGGCCGAAGGCAAGCTCGCCCAGCTGCAACACGGACAGCCCGTTCACTTGGCCGACCTTGGCGCCCGAGGTGTCGATCAGGATCGTGCCGCGCGTGATCTGCTCGAGCGACAGCTCGCGCACGCGGTCGACGCGGCGCACGCGCGCGTCGATCGCCTTCTGCACGTCGGCGGCGGTCACCGTGTCGCGATGCTCGTGTCCGGCCCAGTAATCGGCCTCGCGCAACAGGTCGGCGAGGGTGCGCATGTGGGCGGTGAGGCGCTCGGAATCGCCGGCGAGCCGCGCCGAGTGCTCGAGCACGCGCGCGACCGCCGGGCAATCGAGCGGGCGCAGCTCCTCGTCGCGCGCCATGGTGCCGAGCAGCCGGGCGTAGAGCTGCGACGTCTTGTCGTCGCGCGGCATGCGGTCCTCGAAGTCGATCGCCACCTTGAACAGCTCGGGGAAATCGGGATCGGCCTGGGCGAGCAGGTAGTACAGCATCGCATCGCCGATCAGCACGACCTTGACATCGAGCGGGATCGGCTCCGGCTGCAGGCTGGTCGTCGGCACGAAGCCGAGCATCTCGGCAAGCCCCTCGATGCGGATGTCGCCGGCGCGCAGCGCGCGCTTCAGCTCCTCCCATGCCAGCGGCTGCATCAGCACCTTGCGCGCATCGAGGATGAGATAGCCGCCGTTCGCCCGGTGCAGCGCGCCCGGCTTGATCAGGTTGAAGTCGGTGAACAGGGCGCCGAACTGCGCCATCTGCTCGATGCGCCCGATCAGGTTGGGCTGGGACGGATGGTCCTCGTACACGATGGGCGCGCCGGTCTCGCCGCGCCGGTCGACGATCACGTTGACCTGGTAGCGGCGGAAGGCGGGCGCCGCGGCGAAGGCGCGGCGGAGCCCGGGCTGCGGCGGGATGGGCGGCCCCTGGGGCTCGCCTTCGGGCGCCTGGCCCGGCAGGAACTCGTGCGCGTTCTCGACGATGTCGGCCTGCACCGCGTCGAGATAGGGCAGCACCTGGCCGAGCCCCTGGTAGCGGTGGCGCAGCTCCTCCATCGGGTGGCGCACGGCGTACTCGGTGGTCTCGCGATTGAGCTCGCGGAGCCGCGTGCGGTGCTCGCGTTGCCAGGCGGGCGCCGCGCGCATGATGGTTTGCAGCTCCTGCTCGAGCGCGGCGATGTCCGACTTGACGCGCTCCTGATCCTCGGGCGAAAGCTTGCGGAACTCGTCCGGATTGATCACCTCGCCCTCCTTCACCGGCGCGAGGCCGAGCCCCATGGGGGTGCGGATGAGGGCGATGTTGCGCTCCTGGGCGCGCGTTTGCAGCTCGCCGAACGCCTTCTCGTGGCGCTCCTTGAACTCGTTGTCGAGGGATTCGCGCCGGGCGCGGTATTCCTCGGATTCGAAGGCGGCGGCGATCGCCGCGCGCACTTCGTCGATCAGCCGCTCCATCGCATCGCGCAGCTCGGCCGCCCTTCCGGCGGGCAGGCGCATCACTTTGGGCCGGTACTGGTCGGAGAAGTTGTGCACGTAGCACCAGTCGGATGGCACCTTTTCCTTCGCCGCCTGGCGCTCGAGGTAGCGGCGGACGAAATGATGCTTGCCCATCCCGGGCGGGCCGAGCGCGTACATGTTGTAGCCGTCGCGCCGCATGCCGATGCCGAACTCGACCGCCTCGGCCGCGCGTTCCTGGCCGAACGCGCCGTCGAGCGGCGCGAGCTCGGCCGTCGTCGCGAACTCGAAGCAGCCGGGGTCGATGCGGCGGTAGAGCTCGTCCGGGGTGAGGGGCTTGGGCAGTTCCATGGGGTCCCTGGTACGTCTTCTTTACCGGCCGCTCGGCGCGGTCACGCGTCCGTTGCGGCCTCGATGCGCTCCATGTCCTCGTCGGAAAAGCCGAAATGGTGGCCGATCTCGTGGATCAGCACGTGGCGGATGAGGTGCACCAGGTCCTCGCCCGTCTCGCACCAGAAATCGAGCAGCGGGCGGCGGTACAGGAACACCATGTCGACGTCGTGCGGCGTCGCCGACACGCTCTTCTCCCCGATCGGCGTGCCGCGATACAGGCCCAACAAATCGAACGGGGATTCGAGCCCCATCTCCTCCTCGGTTTCGGAATCCGGGAATTCCTCGATGCGGATCACGACTCCCTTGGCGTGGCGGGCGAGCTCCTTCGGGATCAAGGTGAAGGCCTCGCGCGCCAGCACTTCGAGGTCGGCCGCGTCGGGCGGCAAGGAGAACTTGTGGGCCATGGGCGACCATAGCGCCGCTTGATCGCCCCGCCAAGCCGTCGCACCCTGGCGCACAGGAGATCGGCGCCGATTCTGCCGACAGTACCAATCCGTTCGTGCTTCGATACGCGCCCGCGCTTCGCACAGGCGCACTCAGGGCGAACGGGGTTTGTTGCGGTCCGAATAACGTGCTCATTTGGGGAGGCTCTCATGGTCGAACGTCTCAGGGGCGAGGCGCGCCGGCGCGCGCTCGCGGGTCTCAGGCGCTGGAAGAAGACGAAGGGGCGCGACGCGATCGAACGCGATCTCCGCTTCCGCGACTTCAACGAGGCGTTCGGCTTCATGCAGCGCGTCGCGCTCGCGGCCGAGCGGATGGACCACCATCCCGAATGGTTCAACGTCTATAACCGGGTGTCGATCACGCTGTCCACCCACGACGCGGGCGGGCTTTCGGCGAAGGACGTGGCGCTCGCGC
>DASWLB010000495.1:0-2783 GCA_036396315.1 Alphaproteobacteria bacterium | reverse complement strand
CGGCAGCTTGGTGCGCTTGGCGAGGTCGAGGTAGTAGGCGACGAGCCCGCGCTGCGGCGGGCGGATGTAGTAGGGCGTGACGATGAGGAGCGCGTCGGCGCCCGCCCGTTCCGCGTGCGCCATGAGGGCGAGCGACTCCGCGTGCGACTGCGAGCCCGTGGCGGCGACGATCGGCACCTTGCCCGCGGCCGCCTCGATCGCCACGTCGACGCACCGATTGCGCTCGGCGACGGTGAGCGTCGAGGGCTCCGATGTCGTCCCGGTGACCAGGATGCCGTGCGAGCGGTTCTTGACCTGGAACTCGCACAGCCGCGCGTAGGTGTCGTAATCGACCCGGCCGTCCGTGAACGGCGTGATGAGCGGCGGAATCGATCCGACGAGGAATCCCTTGTCGAGCTTCATGGTTGGCGTCCGCCCCTCGGGTTGTTGCGGCGCGGAGCGTATTTTTCGCCTGCGCGAGCGTCAAGGCCGCGTATAGTTCGCGCACCGAACCAAGGAAAAACGCATGATCCCGCGCTTCTTGCCGACCAGCGTCGTCGGCTCCTATCCGCAGCCCGACTGGCTGATCGACCGCGACAATCTCAGGCGCCGCTTCCCGCCGCGCGTGCGCGCGAAGGAGATTTGGCGCATCCCCGAACGCTTCCTCGAGGAGGCGCAGGACGACGCGACGCTCCTCGCCATCCGCGACATGGAACGCGCCGGGCTGGACATCATCACCGACGGCGAGGTGCGGCGCGAAAGCTATTCCAACCGGTTCGCCACCGCGCTCGAAGGCATCGACATCGACCGGCCGGGCTCGGCGCTCGACCGCTCCGGGCATCCCAACCCGGTGCCGCGCATCAAGGGGCGCATCCGGCGCAAGGGACCGGTCGAGCTGCGCGACTTCGAATTCCTCCGCGCCAACACCGACCGCGCGGTCAAGATCACCCTCCCCGGCCCGTTCACCATGGCGCAGCAGGCGCAGAACGACTTCTACAAGGACGAGGAGGAAGCGGCGATGGACTACGCCGCCGCGGCGAACGAGGAGATCAAGGCGCTGTTCGCGGCAGGCGCCGACGTGGTCCAGCTCGACGAGCCCTATCTCCAGGCGCGGCCGGAGAAGGCCAAGCGCTACGGCATCGCCGCAATCGACCGCGCGCTCGAAGGTGTTAGCGGCACGACGGCGGTGCATCTCTGCTTCGGCTACGCGGCGATCATCCACAACCGGCCGACCACCGGTTATTCCTTCCTGCCCGAGCTCGAGGGCTCGGCCGTCAAGCAGGTGTCGATCGAGGCGGCGCAGCCCAAGCTCGACCTCGCCGTGCTCAAGGACCTTCCGTCCAAGACCTTCCTCGTCGGCGTGCTCGATCTGAACGACCCCGCAATCGAGACCGCCGAGACCGTCGCCGCCCGCATCCGGAAGGCGCTCGAAATCGTTTCGCCCGACCGCATCGTTGTCGCGCCCGATTGCGGCATGAAGTACCTCGCGCGCCAGACCGCGTTCGGCAAGCTCAAGGCGATGGTCGAGGGCGCGGCCATCGTGCGGGCCGAGGTCGCGTGACGCCCAAGCTCCTGCCGACCACCGTCGTCGGCTCCTACCCGCAGCCCGACTGGCTAGTGGACCGCGAGGCGCTGGCGAAGCGCGCGCCGCCGCGGGTGCGCGCGAAGGAGATTTGGCGCGTGCCCGAGCGCTTCCTCGAACAGGCGCAGGACGACGCGACGCTCCTCGCCATCCGCGACATGGAGCGCGCGGGCGTCGACGTCATCACCGACGGCGAGGTGCGGCGCGAGAGCTACTCCAACCGGTTCGCGACGGCGCTCGTCGGCATCGATAACGACCGGCCCGGCACCGCGCTCGGGCGGAGCGGGCGGCCGATGACCGTGCCGCGCATCGCGGGTCCGATCCGCCGCAAGGGACCGGTCGAGCTGCGCGACCTCGAGTTCCTCCGCGCCAACACCAAACGCGCGGTCAAGATCACCATTCCCGGCCCGTTCACCATGCTCCAGCAGGCCCAGGACGACTACTACAAGGACGAGGCGGCGGCGGCGATGGACTACGCCGCCGCGGTCAACGAGGAGATCAAGGCGCTGTTCGCGGCCGGCGCCGACGTCGTCCAGCTCGACGAGCCCTATCTCCAGGCGCAGCCGGACAAGGCGCGGCGCTACGCCATCCCGGCGATCAACCGCGCGCTCGACGGCGTCACGGGGACGACCGCCGTGCATCTCTGCTTCGGCTACGCCTACGTCGTGCCGGAGAAGCCGTGGACCGGCTATTCGTTCCTCGCCGAGTTCGAGGACTGCGCCGTGACGCAGGTGTCGATCGAGGCGGCTCAGCCCAAGCTCGATCTCGCGCTCCTGAAACAGATCAAGACCAAGACGGTGATCTTCGGCGTGATCGACATGGGGGATCCCAGGATCGAGACGCCCGAGACGGTCGCCGCCCGCATCCGGCGCGCACTCGAGTTCGTTGCGCCCGAACGGCTCGTGATCGCGCCCGATTGCGGCATGAAGTACCTCGCGCGCGACACCGCCTTCGGCAAGCTCAAGGCGATGGTCGAAGGCGCGGCCATGGTGCGGCGGGAGATTGGCTGACGGCGATGGATGGCCGGGTCTCGGCCTGCGGCCGGCCCGGCCATGACGCTTTTCTTTTGGTCGTCATGGCCGGACTTGATCCGGCCATCCATCGAGCGCGCCGCATTTGGCGCACTGCTGAAGCTGCGATACACTCGCGACATGGCGCTCGCCCGCAACCTGCCGACGACCGATCTGCCGCCCGAGGACGCGCTGCCCTGGCAGAAGCTCGC
>DASWLB010000494.1:0-7171 GCA_036396315.1 Alphaproteobacteria bacterium | reverse complement strand
ACGATGCAGCTCGCGTGCGGCAGATGGGCGAGCGCGATCGCGAGCATCTCCTCGGTCGCCGCCATCTCGAGATTGAGCGGCAGATCGATCTCGTCGCGGAGCCGCCTGATGTCGTCGTCCGAGATATGGCGCCGGTCCTCGCGCAGATGGGCGGTGATGCCGTCGGCGCCCGCCCCAGCCGCGATGCGCGCAGCGCGCACCGGATCGGGGTGCGCGCCGCCGCGCGCGTTCCGGATGGTGGCGACGTGGTCGATGTTGACGCCCAGGCGGAGCGGCCGCGCGGCCATCGGGTCAGCCCCGCGCCCGGTCGACCGACGTCACCTGCGGCACCGCGCGCAGCGCGGCGATGATGTCGGTCAGGTGCTTCGCGTCCGACACTTCGATGTCGATCGCGAACTCGAAGAAGTCGGCGGACCGGTTGGTGATCTTGAGGTTGTTGATGTTGCCGAAGTTCTTGGCGATCACGGTGGAAAGCGAGCCCAACGTGCCCCGCTCGTTGGCGACGATGAGGTGGATGCGCCCGACATGCTTCTTCTGCGGCTCGGGGCCCATGTCCCAGCCCACGTCGAGCCAGCGCTCCGGCGTCTCCTGGAAGCTCTCGAGCGTCTCGCAATCGATGGTGTGGATGGTGACGCCCTTGCCTTGGGTGACGATGCCGACGATGCGATCGCCCGGCAGCGGGTGGCAGCAATTCGCATAGTGCAGCGCCATGCCGGGGATCAGGCCGCGGATCGGGATCGGCGGGTCCTTGCGCGCATCCGCGCCGTTCCCCTGGCCCGCGGCGGCGGCGTGTCCCGGCGCATCCGGGAACACCGCCCGGAGCACGTCGTTCGTCGTGTGCGTGCCCTTGCCGAGCGCGACGTAGAGGTCCTCGACGTCGTTCGCCGCGAACCGCGCAAGCACGCCCGCGAGCGCGTTGTCGGACAGCTCGTAGCCGCTTTCGCGTAGCGCCTTGGTCAGCATCGCCTCGCCAAGCCGGACATACTCGGTACGCTGGCGGCTGCGGACGAAGCGGCGCAGACGCGCGCGCGCCTTGGCGGAGACGACGAACTGCTCCCAGTTGGGCGACGGCGTGCCGCCCTTCGACGTCACGATCTCCACCTGGTCGCCGTTATTGAGCACGGTCTTGAGCGGCATGATCCGCCCGTTGATCTTGCAGCCGACGCAGGCATCGCCGATCTCGGAATGGACGGCGTAGGCGAAATCGACCGGCGTCGCGCCGCGCGGCAAGGCGAACAGGTCCCCCTTGGGCGTGAAGCAGAACACCTGGTCCTGGTACATCGCGAGCTTGGAGTGCTCGAGCACCTCTTCCGGTCCCGCGGCTTGCTCGAGGATCTCCAGCATCTCGCGCAGCCAGCGGTACTTCCGCCCCTCGGTCGCGGGCGCGCCCTGCTTGTATTCCCAGTGCGCGGCGACGCCGAGCTCGGCGATGCGGTGCATCTCCTCGGTGCGGATCTGCACCTCGATGCGCCGCTTCTCCGGCCCGATCACCGCGCTGTGCAGCGACCGGTAGCCGTTCTGCTTGGGCGTCGAGATGTAGTCCTTGAACCGGCCGGGCACGCTTGCATAGTGCGTGTGGATGAGGCCCAGCGCCTGGTAGCACTGCTCCGGGCGCTCGACGAACACGCGGAACGCCATGATGTCGGAGAGCTGCTCGAACGACACGTTCTTCTGCTGCATCTTGCGCCAGATCGAATACGGGCGTTTCTCGCGCCCGGTGACCGTGGCCTTGAGGCCGGCGTCCGCGAGGGTGCGCTGCAGCGCATCCACGATGCGCGGCACGACGCTCCGCCCCTCCTGGCGCAGGAACTCGAGCCGGGCGACGATCGACTGGCGCGCATCGGGATAAAGCTCGGCGAAGGACAGCTCCTCGAGCTCGTCCTTCATTTCCTGCCAGCCGATGCGCTCGGCGAGCGGCGCGTAGATCTCCATCGTTTCGCGCGCGATGCGCGAGCGGCGCTCCGCCGACGGGATGAACTTGAGCGTCCGCATGTTGTGCAGCCGGTCGGCGAGCTTGACGAGGAGGACGCGGATGTCGTCGGAGGTCGCGAGCAGGAGCTTGCGGAAGTTCTCCGCCTGACGCGAATCCGGCGACTGCAGCTCGAGCTGCGACAGCTTGGTGACGCCGTCGACGAGCCTGGCGACATTGCCGCCGAAATGGGTCTCGATCTCGTCGAGTGTGGCGAGCGTGTCCTCGACCGTGTCGTGCAGGAGCGCGGTGACGATCGAGTCGGTGTCGAGCCTGATATCGGTCAGGATGCCGGCCACCTCGAGCGGATGGGAGAAATAAGGATCGCCCGAGGCGCGTTTCTGCTGACCGTGCGCCCTCATGGAAAACACGTAGGCGCGGTTGAGCGCGTCCTCGTCCGCGCCGGGGTCGTAGCTCTTGACCCGCTCGACCAGCTCGTACTGTCGGATCATGGCGCGATCTCCGAGCGCGCGGCGCGACGCCGCGGCCCGACCCCGCGCGGGCGAGAATCAGACCGGTTCGTTGCCGTCTTCCGGCACGACGTTTTCCTCGGCGATGGCGCCGTCCTCGGCTTCGTCCGCCTCGTCGTCGTCGTCGTCATCGCCGGTCCCCGCGCCGAGCGAACCGTCCTGCACCGCCGCGATGAGGGATTCCTCGAGCTCCAGCATCTCGGTCGATTCCTCCTCGCCGATCTCGTCGGTGTCGGCGTGCTTCTGGAGACCCTGGATCAGCGAATCCTTGAGCTTGTCGATCGGGATCGTGGTTTCCGCGATCTCGCGCAGCGCGACCACCGGGTTCTTGTCGTTATCGCGCTCCACGGTGAGCTGGCCGCCGACCGAAAGCTCGCGGGCGCGCTGTGCGGCGAGCATGACGAGCTCGAACCGGTTCGGCACCCTGAGGACGCAGTCTTCGACCGTGACACGGGCCATCGCGGGTCTCTCCCAATGAAAACAGGCAGTTATATATAATGTTGGGGCCGGGGCGAGGCAAGGGCGCAAGCCCGCGCGCCCGCCTCAGCCGATCGGCCGGCATTCCTGGCCCGGCGGCAGGGCGGCGGTCAGCTCGGATACGGTGCGGCCGAGGACCGGGTGCAGCCATTGGGGCGCCAGCTCGGCAAGCGGCAGGAGCACGAAGGCGCGCTGGTGCAGCCGCGGGTGCGGCAGGACCGGGCCGCCGCCCGACCCGTCGGCGATCCGGCCGTCGTAGTCGAGCAGATCGAGGTCGACCACCCGCGCCTCGTTGCGCTGGCGCCGGGCGCGGCCGAAATCGGCCTCGATGTCGTGCAGGAGGGCAAGCAGTTCCGCGGGCGCCAGCGCGGTCGCAAGCTCGGCCACGGCATTCACGAACCAGGGCTGGTCGGACGCCGGCACCGGCCGGCTCTCGTACCAGCGCGAGCGGCGCCTGACGGTAACGCCCCGTTCCGCGAGGGCGCCGAGCACGGCTTCCAGCGTCGCGCGCGGCGGGCCGAACGACGATGGCAGGTTGGCGCCGAGCCCGACCAGGATCATCGGCGGGCCGCAGCCCAACCGGACGGCGCCACGGGCCGGTGTCGGTCGGTTTTGGGGTTTCGCATCGGGGCGAATTCGCGTACTCAATCGCGGGCGGCCATTCGCCGCCGCGCACCGCGGCGGCAACGCCGCGGCGCTCGATTTCGACAACGCATTATGCGCTGAACGGGATGATTGACGATGATTTTCTATCCGGAAGAACGATTGGCATTGTTCATCGACGGGGCGAACCTCTACTCCTCCGCCCGGGCGCTCGGGTTCGACGTCGACTACAAGAACCTGCTCGAGCATTTCTCGGCGAAGGGGCGGCTGTTGCGCGCCTTCTACTATACGGCGCTCATCGAGGACCAGGAGTACTCGCCGCTCCGCCCGCTGGTGGATTGGCTCGACTACAACGGCTACACGCTGGTCACCAAGCCGACCAAGGAGTTCACCGACTCGACCGGCCGGCGGCGCATCAAGGGCAACATGGACATCGAGCTCGCCATCGACGTGATGGAGATGAGCGAGCATGTCGATCACATCGTGCTGTTCTCGGGCGACGGCGATTTCCGCTGCCTGGTCGAGGCGGCGCAGCGCCGCGGCGTGCGTGTCACCGTGGTCTCGACCTTCCGCTCCTCGCCGCCGATGGTGGCGGACGAGCTGCGCCGTCAGGCCGACAACTTCATCGACCTGCAGGATCTCATGCCGATCATCGCGCGCCAGGGCCGCTACCAGCAGCAATCGGCCGGCGAGGCCCAAGGCGGCGGCGGGCCAGGCAACGTGATGGAACGCACCACCTGACGCCGGCGCGATGGGCGGGCCCACGGCGCCCGGGCGCGACTGCGCGCTGTGTCCGCGCCTCGTCGACTACCGCGCAAACAACCGCGCCACCCATGCCGATTGGCACAATGCGCCGGTCGCCTCGTTCGGGCCGATCGACGCGCGGCTTCTGATCGTCGGTCTTGCGCCGGGTCTTCAAGGCGCCAACCGGACCGGCCGTCCCTTCACCGGCGATTACGCGGGCGACCTGCTCTACGCGACATTGGCGCGCTTCGGATTCTCGCGCGGCACATACGACGCCCATCCCGACGACGGGCTCGCGCTCGTCGATTGCCGCATCACCAACGCGGTACGCTGCGTGCCGCCGGCCAACAAACCGACGCCCGAGGAAGCGGCGCAGTGCCGCCCCTTCCTCGTGTCCGAGATCGCCGCGATGACGCGGATCGAGGCGATCCTCGCGCTCGGCGCGGTCGCACACCAGACCGTGATCGCGACCCTTGGAGCAAGGCGGTCGGACTTTCCGTTCGCGCACGGGGCGATCCACCACCTGCCCGCGCGTCGGCTCACCCTCGCCGACTCCTATCACTGCTCGCGCTACAACACGAACACGGGCCGACTGACGCCGGCGATGTTCGAGTCGGTGTTCGATTCGGTGCGGGCGAGGCTGGACCGCTAGGCGGCGGTGACGGTGAGGCGCGCATCCGTTCGGCCGCGCGGCTTTCTCCTCACGACGATCTCGACGTCTTGATCCAGCGCCACGAGGAAGCTCATGAGCCGGTCGATGGAATAGCCGCGGAATCGACCGCGAATGAGGTTCGACACGTCGGGCTGCGCGATCCCGACAATGTCTGCGAGCGCCGTCTGGCTCAGGTTCCGAGCCTTCATGATGTCCATCATGCGGCTGACAAGCTGCGCCTTCACGAAATGGTTCTCGGCGTCCGGGCGCCCGAGATCGGCAAACACGTTCGTTCCGCCGCGCCGGATATGCGTGCTCGATTTTGCTTTTGCCATCGTCTCAATGCCTCCCGGTCCGCGGGCGTGGTCCGCCATATCGTTCGACGTAGTCTCGCTCCGCCAACGCAAGACGCGCCTTCACGAGCTCGATATCGGCCTTCGATGTCGCAATCCCCGACTTGGACTTCTTTTGGAACGTGTGCAGCACGTAAATCTCTTCGGCGAACTTCACCGTGTAGACAGCCCGATAAGCATTGCCGTCATGAGACCCGACCAACTCGACGATCGCTGCGCTGCCGAATCCCTTCATGGTCTCGGCCATCGGGTGGCGCGCGCCGACTTGCGCTCGATAAAGGGCAAACCCCATCTCGTCCTGAACCGGCCGGGAACCCGTACATAGTCCCGGCAACTGCTGCCGACCCAGTTGAGCCGCCTTACCCTAACATTCACTCATCGGGCATTATAGTGATTTCACTATAATCGGTCAAGACGCGCCGACGGTCTGGTGGTGGTAGTTCGCGTCGATGGCGGCGCGGAAATAGGCGGCGTAGGTCATCGGCTCGTACTTCGGGGGATCGTCGGGACCGACGCACGTGGACAGACACCCGATCTCGACTTCCGGGTTGGGCGAGAAGAAGAACGGAACCGAGTAGCGCGTGTCGCGGCCGAGATGCACGACCCGGTGCGGGGTCGACACGAACCGGCCGTTCGACCAGCGCATGCAGAAATCGCCGGTGTTGACCAGGAAGCAGCCGGCCGGCGCAGGCGCCGCCAACCAGTCGCCCGACTTGGTGAGAAGCTCGAGTCCCGGCAGGTTGGCCTGGGCGAGGATGGTGAAGAAGCCGTAATCGCAGTGCGGCGCCGCGCCGAACTGGTTGTCCTCGATCGCGGATTGCGGCGGATACTCGATCAGGCGAAGACCGAGAGTTGGCGAGCGGAACGCCGCGTGGCTCGTGAAATAGTCGCGGTCCATCCCAAGCGCGACCGCATAAAGCGGCAGAAGCGACATCGACAGCGCCTCGAGTGCGTCCATGTATTCGACCATCGTCGCGCGGAAGCCCGGCAGCCCGTCGGGCCACTGGTTGAGCGAGCGGAACGGCTTTTCCGCGACCACGTCGGGATGGTCGGGCGCAAGCTCGCGGCCGAGGAAGAACGAGGCGTTCAGGCTCGGCTTCGTGTTGCGGTTGACGGTCGAGGTCTTGAGCGTCGTACCGCCGAGCCTCATGTAGCCGCGGTTGTCGCGGTTGATCGGCGTGGCGATCTTGCGTTCGTACGGCAGGTGGTGAAAGCGGCGCGTCTCGGCGAACGCCCGGTCGATCAGGCCTTGCGGCACGCCATGATTGCGGATGAAGAAGAACCCCACGTCGCGGCACGCACGATCGAGCTCGCGCGCGGCCGCCGCGAGCGCCCCGTCCTCGCCCGCGCGGTAGGCGGCAAGGTCGATGATGGGCAGCTCATCGCCGCGCACCTCGGTGCGCGCATCGGCCAGCTTCGTCGACATGAATGGCGTCCTCCCGGCGGCCCACGCGGCCGCACCCCATCATAGCGCAATTGCCCGGTCGAGAGGCCAGGGCTACCCTCGCCGGGCAACCGGGAACCGCGAAGCCCGGGAACGGGAGGTGTCATGTCGTCATCGGCGAGGCTTGCCGCCGTTCTGGCCGGGATCGTCGCGGCGCTTGCCGCCGCCACCGCGACCGCGGCTCCACTGAAGCTCCGCATCCAGCATGCCGGGGCCGTACCCGGCATGTTCGGCAACCTGCTCGAGGGAATCACCGAGCACTACCGCCATTACGGCCAGAGCTACATCATCGAATCTATCGCCATCCGCGGCTCCGGGGCGGCGCTCACCGCGCTCGCCGCGCGCGAGGTCGAGATCGCGGCGATCGCCTACGAGGGGCTTACCCACGCCGTGGTCACCGCCAAGCTCGACGTGCGCGTGATCGCCGACGTGCTCGCGGCCGGCGTGCACGGGCACCTT
>DASWLB010000493.1:0-1720 GCA_036396315.1 Alphaproteobacteria bacterium | reverse complement strand
CGGCGTCGCCGGCACGCGGCGCCGCATCGCCACGGCGGAGAAATACGTCGCGGGCTTCATGATCGCGACCGAATGCGGCTTCGGAAGGCGCGATCCCAAGACGATCCCGGAGCTGTTGCGCATCCACGCCGAGGTGGCGGGGGTCGGCTGACACCGTTCCTCATCCTTCGAGACGCGCCCTTCGGGCGCTCCTCAGGATGAGGAAGAAGAAAGAAAGCTCCTCATGGTGAGGAGGCCGCGTAGCGGCCGTCTCGAACCATGAGGTCCCCATTCACCCCGCCTTGCCGGCGACCCACAGCGCGAAGGCATAGACCAGCGCGATCTCCTCGAGCTTGTCGAAGCGGCCCGCGGCGCCGGCGTGGCCGGCCCCCATGTTGGTGCGGAGCATCACGACGGCGTCGTTGGTCTTGAGGGCGCGGAGCTTCGCCACCCACTTGGCCGGCTCCCAATATGTCACGCGCGGATCGGTGAGGCCGCACGTCGCGAGGATGTCCGGATATGGCTGGGCGCGCACGTTGTCGTAGGGCGAATACGCCGCGATGACGCGGTAGAGCTCGGCGTCCTCGATCGGGTTGCCCCATTCCGCCCATTCGGGCGGCGTGAGCGGCAAGGTCGCGTCGCACATCGTGTTCAGCACGTCGACGAACGGCACCTCGGCGACGATGCCGCGGAACAGATCGGGCCGCATGTTGGCGACGGCGCCCATCAGCATGCCGCCGGCGCTGCCGCCTTGGGCGACGATCGCGCCCTTCTTCGTGAAGCCCTCGGCGATCAAATGTTCGGCGGCGGCGATGAAGTCGCGGAACGTGTTGGTCTTCTTCGCGAGCTTGCCGTCGAGATACCAGCCGTAGCCGAGATCGGTGCCGCCCCGGATGTGGGCGATCGCGAACACGAAGCCGCGATCGACCAGGGACAGCCGGTTGGCGCCGAACGCGGCCGGGATGGCGATGCCGTACGAGCCGTAGCCGTAGAGGAGGAGCGGCGCCGCTCCGTCGAGCTTCGTGTCCTTGCGGTAGAGAAGCGAGACCGGCACGCGCTTGCCGTCGTGCGCCGGCGCGAAGATGCGCCGCGTCACGTAGGCAGACGGGTCGTGCCCGCTCGGCACGATCTGTTCCTTGCGCATCACGCGGGTGCGCAGCTCCATGTCGTAGTCGTAGGTGCGCTCGGGCGTCGTCATCGACGAGTAGGTGAAGCGCAGGTTGGTCGTGTCGAACTCGTAGCCCGGCTCGATGCCGAGATTGTAGGCCTCCTCGTCGAACTCGATGGCGTGCTCGGCGCCGTCGGCCATGCGCGTCACCACGATGCGCGGCAACCCGTTCTCGCGCTCGAGGCGCACCAGATGGTTGCGGAAGGCGTACACGAAGCGGATCAGCCGGCCGGCCTCGTGCGGCACGAGTTCGCGCCAGTTGGCGCGGCCGGGCGAGGCGACCGGCGCCTCGACGATCTTGAAGTCCTCCGCCCCGTCGGCATTGGTGCGGATGACGAAGCGGTCCCCTTGGTGCGACACGTCGTACAGATGTCCGGTCTCGCGCGCGGCGATCAGGAACGGCGCGCTCGCGGGCGCGTCGGCGTCGATGCAGCGCACCTCGGACGTTGTCGAGTGTCCGTACGCCTCGATCAGCACGAAGCGGCGGCTCTCGGTCTGGCTGATCGAGAGATAGAAGGCGGGGTCGGGATCCTCGTGCACCAGCACGTCGTTCGCCGGGTCTTCGCCGAGCAC
>DASWLB010000492.1:0-1943 GCA_036396315.1 Alphaproteobacteria bacterium | reverse complement strand
CCCGCCACCTCGGCGTGGATGCGCAACAGCTCCGGGATCGTCTTGGGATCGCGCCTTCCGAAGCCGCATTCGGTCGCGATCATGAAGCCCGCGACGTATTTCTCCGCCGTGGCGATGCGGCGCCGCGTGCCGGCGACGCCGTCGGTATGGTGGACGAGGCCGAGCGAAAGCCGCGTCTCGGGCCGGAGCTCGAGCCCCTTCAGCGGCGCGAAATAGGCGTCGTCGAGGCGGCTGCGCGGCACCGGCATGTGGAACAGCTGGATCGGCCGGCCGATGCCCGCCGAGACGCGATTGGCGAACGCGACCATGTCGCCCGTGTCGGTCGGCTCGATCGAATGGCGGTGGTTGTTGTCGCCGTAGCAGCAGTGATAGACGAGGTCGACGTCCTTGGGCACGCGGTCGCCGAGGCCGATCATCTCCTTCGCGAAGGTTTCGATCATCTCCGCCTTGGTCCTGCCGTAGCGCGTCGGCTGGCCGCGCTCGAGCCGGTTGAACACGGCCGAGGCGACGTCGAACTGGATGGCGAGGTCGTGGTGCGGGATGCGCGCGGCCACCCGGTCGATTTCGCGCAGGAGCGCCGCGTGATAGGCGGGTTCGACGGCGGCCTGATCCTCTTCGCGGAGGAACGCGGTCACCATGGTGTGCGCCGGCACGAGATCGACCTGGAAGCGGCAGCGCGCGGCAAGCTTTCCCGCCGACCGCGCGCGCTTGAATGCCTCGTAAGACGCGGCGGCGACCTCGGCATAGGGCAGGTCGAAGCGCACGTCCCTCGCCGCGGCGCCCGGCTTCAGCCGGAACCGCGGCATCGGCTTCGCCGCGCTGTGCACGCGGTACTCCTCGTCCGCCGGCGCGAACGCGGGATTGTTGGCATAGAGCGGCACGAGCCAGCGAATCCAATCGAGCCGATCGCCCGTCTCGCCGTCGGGGATGCGGGGAAGCCGCGATCCGAGCGCCGCGCCGACGATCTCGAATACCTCCGCGGCGTCGTCGAGCGGCACGCTGCCCACGATGTGCACGTCGTATCCCGCCATTGACGTCCTCCCTAAACGTGGTCGCGCGCGATCCGCCGGTCCCACGCGCGCGAAAACAGCCTGGTTTCGCCTTCCCAGGCGTCCATCTGCGCTTCCACGCGAAACGAATCGCCGGTGCAGGAGACGCGGACGCGCGTGTCCACCCGCGCGTGCCAGCCGTCGCGGCGGAAATGGGCGCGGTGGCGATGCTCGCTCTCGGCCGACAGCGGGTCGTCGTCCCTGATGCGCGAGCGGCGCGACATCGCCTGGCCGTATTCGACGTCGATGTCCTCGATCCACGTGACGCGCCCGGCATCGAGATCGCCGCCGTGAACGCCGGTCGCGAACAAGGTCTCGCCGGTGCGCAGGTCGCGCTCGACGATGCGGTGCATGCGGGGCGCGTTCAGCTCCTTTTCCGCCGGTCCGGGCGCGGCCTCGGGCGGCTCGAACGGCGCGAGCGCCGCGTCCTCATCGCGCGGCGGGCGCACCGGCAGGACGAGGCGCGACGCGCCGGTATGGACGGTGAGGCGCACAATCTCCGGCGCAGGCCAGACGATCGGCCAATAGCTGGTCGAGATGGCGAGACGCAGCCGGCGTCCCCGGGCGAACGCATGCGCCACGTCGTTGAGCGCGACGCGCACGCGGGTGCGCCGCCCGGGCTCGAGAGCCGAGGGGTTCTCGTGCCCGTCGCGATGGGTCAGGTTGAGCACGCCGTAGGTGACGCGCGTCGCCGCGCCGTCGGGCGCCACGTCCGACAGCCGCACCGCGATCTGCGCGACCGGACGGTCGGATGCGATCTCGGCCTCGAGTACCGCGGCACCAAGCATCTCGAGCGGCGCATCGAGCGGATCGGAATCGAACACCAGCGACCCGCCGTCGTCGATGCGCTGGTCGAGCGGCATGTCGCCCGGCGCGCCGAACCCGCACCAGGCG
>DASWLB010000491.1:0-2773 GCA_036396315.1 Alphaproteobacteria bacterium | reverse complement strand
CTCCAATTCCGCAAGGACCTGATCGCGCGCGCATCGCGCGTCACGCGCAATTTCGACGCCGTCGTGATGCCCACCCTCGCCGTCACCGCGCCGCCGATCGCCCAGTTCGAGGGCTCCGACGAGCGGTTGCGCGATCCGTTCATCATCGTCATCCGCAACGCCTCGATCGCGAACCTGTTGGAGCGCTGCGCGCTGACCGTGCCGTGCCACGAGCCGGGCGCGGCCCCGGTCGGGTTCATGCTGATGGGCGAGGCGATGGCCGATGCGCGCATCCTCGGGATCGGCCGCTCGGTCGAGGCCACGCTCAAGCCCGGCGCTTGAATTCGCGGCGCAAGCGGCGTTCAATCGCGCATCAACCCGACCAACGGTTCGACATGACCGCCCTCCCCGTCTTCGTTTCCGACGCGACCGCCCGCGAAGTGCTCGACTGGAAGGAAATGATCGACGCGCTGCGCGAGGCACATGCGGCGGACCTGCACCCGCACGCCGCGCCGCCGCGCACGGTGGCGCGCGGCACCGACGGGGTGTGGATGCGGGCGCTCACGGCCGTGCCGGCGGGGCCCTTGATCGGCACCAAGTTCTTCACCCTGTCGAAGACGCGCACCGTGACCTACGTCATCGCGCTGTTCGAGCGCGAGACGGCGCGGCTGGTCGCGTTCGTCGATGCGAATACGGTGACGGCGATGCGCACTGCGGCGACCTCCGCCGTCGCGGTCGACGCGATGGCGCCCAAGCGCAAGCTCGCGCTCGGCGTGTTGGGCAGCGGGCACGAGGCGCGCGCGCACGTGCGCGCCATCGCCGCGGTCCGCCCGGTCGGCGCCGTCGCGGTCTATAGCCCGACGCCTTCGAACCGCGCCGCGTTCGCCGAGCTGTTCGCCAAGGAGCTGGGCGTGCCGTGCCGCGCGGCGGACGCGCCCGACAAGGCGCTCGCCGGCGCCGATCTCGTCGTCGCCGCCACCTCGGCCGGGCGCGATGCGCCGAATACCAAGGGCGAGTGGCTGTCCAAGGGCCAGACCGTGGTGTCGATCGGCTCGACCCTGCCCGAGCAGTGGGAGCTCGACCCGGCGGCGATCGCCAAGGCCGACCTGATCGTGTGCGATTCCCCCGAGGAGGTGACGCACGGCACCGGCGACTTCATCGCGGCGAAAAAGGCGGGCATCGCGTTCGACGACAAGGTGTTCTCGCTGCCCGATCTGGTGCGTGGCCGGCTTGCGGACCGGCTGGCGAAGGCCGCCATCCCGATGTTCAAATCGGCGGGCACCGGGCTGCAGGACGTGGTGGTCGCCTCGCTCGCTTGGCGCAAGGCGGTGGCGCGCGGGATGGCGAACGAGCTGCCGATGGAGCTGTCGCTCAAGGGCGGCGAGCGCGCGCGGGCCGCGGCGGCGAAGGCGGCCGCGGGTTGACGGAATTCAACGAGAGGAGGACGCCATGGCGTCGTACCGGAAGAAGGAAGCGCGGGACTGGGCGTGGCAGCATCTGAAGGGCTGCGCCAACGTCATCATCCCGTCCTACACGGCGGACCTCAAAGGTCTCAACGAGAAGGGCATCCGCCACGACGTGCGCAAGTGCCTGGAGCACGGCTTCACCGGCACGCTGCTGGTCTCGGAGACCGCCGTCACGCTCGACGAGTACCGCCAGTTCTTCGAATGGGCGAACGACGAATCGAAGGGCCGCCTCAAGCTCATCCTGCACGCGGCCTTCCAGAACCTCGAGGAGAACATCGAAGCCGCCAAGATCGCCGAGGCGAACGGCTGCGAGCTGGTGCTGTTGTCCTATCCGGCGAACTTCTATCCCGAGACCGTCCAGGACATCTACGACTACACCAAGGCGTTCTGCGACGCGACCGAGCTTGCCATCCTCCTGTTCCCCGTGCCGCTCTGGGGCTTCGAGCGGCTGCACCCGTCCGACATTCCGGCCCCGGTCATCCGCAAGCTGATCGACAACTGCCCCAACGTCGTCGCCATCAAGGCGGAAGGCGGCATGCCCTCGATCATGGGCTTCGTCGAATGCTACCGGCTGTTCGGCAAGGAGGTGATCGTCGAGTCCCCGCTGTTCGGCGACCTGGTGCCCTTGGCGCAGCTGGTGCCGATGCAGTTCACCGGCACGTCGAACACGCACTATTTCGGCCCGGTGGTGCCGCGGGTGTTCGATCTCCTGCAGAACAAGAAGTACGACGAGGCGACCGAGATTTACTGGAAGATGCAGCCCGCGCGCCAGGCCAACGGCATGGTCAACGGCTCTTCGGCCGGGGCGCATTTCCTCAACCGCATGGTGTGGGGCTACCAGGGCTGGCTGCAGGGCTACAACGGTGGCCCGCTCCGCCAGCCGACCATGAAGATCCACGAAGGCCAGATGAACGTGCTGCGCAACGGCCTCGTGCGCGCCGGCCTCAAGCCGACCGAGTCGCCCAACAAGGACTTCTTCGTCGGCCGCAACCCGGTCGAGACGGTGGCCAAGCCCGCGCGCCGGGCGGCCGCGGAGTAGCGCGTCCCGGGTTTCCTCCGCCCCCCTGGCGTGGATGCGCGATGACCGGTACGGCAGCGGCGGAATATGCGCTTGATCACATATGTGTTGAAGTGCATATTATGCAATGAGTTGGCGCGCCCTGTTCCACGAGGCATTCGTGCCCGAGTTCCGGGCGCTTGAGCGCGCGGTTCAGAACGAGCTCGCCGCGCACGTGCGTCTGCTGGAGACGTTCGGCCCGACTCTCGGCCGGCCCCGCGCCGACACGCTCAAAGGATCGCGTCACGCGAACATGAAAGAGTTGCGATTC
>DASWLB010000490.1:0-3538 GCA_036396315.1 Alphaproteobacteria bacterium | reverse complement strand
TTGGCCCCGTCGTCGAAGGCCGCCGACGCCGACAGGCCCACCCCACCCCGGGCGGTTATATGCGCGTAACCCTTTCGGGACCCTTAAGAATGCCGAAAAGGCGCGGGATCTGGGAGCGATCCGGCGCGAAAACCGCAGAATCCGTGCCTCATTGGTTAATTTTCGCTTGCAGAAAGTCGTTAAGATTTATTGAAATGGCTAACGGGAATGCTTAACGAAGCATGAATTTTCCGTATTGTAATTAATCTATTGTTAGTCATACTGCGATGACAGACAAATTCGGGGTTCCGGTGTCGCAGATCCTACCAGCGCAGCGCTCGGTTCCGGCGTTGGTTCCGCCCGTCCATGGCGACCTGCCTGTGCCGGCCCCAGCGCCGGTCGCGCCGCCCGCGCGGCGTCCCTCGCGCTACCACGCCGCGCCGCTCCGCGCCGATGCGACCAGCGCCTATCTCGCGCAGCATATCGCGCAGGAGGTGCTACCCCCCGCCGATCCCAATCCGGGCCGCGTCAGGGCCTATCTTGGCCATCCGCCGCCCGCCTTCGAGGGGCTCAACTACCGCGCGATGGCGTGAACCGGCCGGGTTGCGCGGGGCGGCGACCCGTGTCTTAATCCGCGACCCGGCCGCTGGGCGATCCGTCCGCGGCCGGTTGCGCGTTTCCTTGGCTCCGCTTCCGATGCCCGATACCCCGATCTATCCGCACGAAGCCCTCGAGTTCGGCGACACGCTGGAGGTCGCGCCGGGCATCGTCTGGCTGCGCATGCCGCTGCCCTTCGCGCTCAACCACATCAATCTGTGGCTGCTCGAGGACGGCGACGGCTGGACCGTGGTCGACACCGGCTTCCACACCCCGGAGGCGCGGCGCCATTGGGAAGCGGCGGTCGCGCGCTTCGCCGGTTCGGCCGGGATCGGGCGCATGATCGTCACCCATTTCCACCCCGATCATGTCGGGCTCGCCGGCTGGTTCGAGGAGCGCTGGGGGACGCAGCTGTGGATGACCTACACGGAGTGGCTGCAGGCCCAGCTTCGTAACGCCGATACGACGGACGAGTTCGCCAAGCGCCAGGTCGCGTTCTGGCAGGCGAACGGGCTCGACCCCGAGCGCGGCGCCGCCTACCGCGCGAGCCGCAACAGCTTTGCCGCCGAGGTGACGCCGACGCCGACCTCGCTGCGGCGCATCGATGCGGGCGAGGAGATCGCGATCGGCGGACGGATCTGGCGCGTCATCACCGGCGAGGGCCATTCGCCCGAGCACGCCGCGCTCTACTGTGCGGAGACCAACGTTCTCATCTCGGGCGACCAGGTGCTGCCCCGCATCAGCCCGGTCGTGAGCCTGTGGTCGAACGAGCCCGAAGGCAATCCGCTGCGGCGGTTCCTGCGCAGCCTCGACAAGTTCCGCCCGCTGCCGGCGGACGCGTTCGTACTGCCGTCCCACGACCGGCCGTTCCGCGGGCTGCACGACCGGCTCGATTCGCTCGCCGCCCATCACGACGCGCGGCTCAACGCCGCGCTCGACGCGGTGGCCGAGCCGCGCACCGCCTTCGAGGTTGTGCCGCATTTGTTCAAGCGCGAGCTCGGGCCGAACCAGATCGCCTTCGCGATGGGCGAATCGCTGTCGCATCTCAACTATCTCGTCGATGCCGGGAAGGCGGAGCGCTGGCGCGACGGCGACGGCATCGTGCGCTTCCGCCGGACCGCTTGAGGTGGCGCTCGCGGACCTGCGCCCCGGCCTCACCGGTTCGATCGCGGTGACGGTCGAGGAGCGGCACACGGCGCATGCCCAGGGTCACACCGGCGTCCACGTGCTGGCGACGCCGACCCTCATCCTGTTCTGCGAGATGGCGTCCGACCAGGCGATCAAGCACGCCTACGGGCCGGGCGATTCGAGCGTCGGGCTGCACAACGACATCTGGCACCTGGCGGCCGCGCGGCCCGGCGAGACCGTGACCATCGACGCCGAGCTCACGGCGATCGAGGGGCGGAAGCTCAGCTTCGCGGTGCGGGGGACCGTGCGCGGGGACGCGCTCGCCCGCGGCATCCACGAGCGCGTCTGGGTCGACCTCGCCCGCTTCCTTGCGCGGTTGGAGCAAAACTCGACTGCGTGAAGGCCATGCAGTAGTCTAACGGACGACGCCAGGAGGCGTTCGTGCCCATTTACCTCGACCGACACGATCTCCGAGGCCATACCGCCGCCGACGTCGCTGACGCGCACCGCCGCGACCTCGAGGTGCAGGGCCGCTACGGCGTGAAGTTCCTGGCCTACTGGTTCGACGAGGCGCGCGGCTCCAATTTCTGCCTGATCGACGCACCGGATGCCAGGACTGCAAATCGGGTGCACGATGAGGCCCATGGCGAAGTCGCCATCGACATCATCGAGGTGGATATTTCCGCCGTCGAGGCGTTCCTCGGGCGCATCTCCGATCCGGCGCCGAAATCCCGCGGAACCGCGCGCCCGATCGATCCCGGGTTTCGCGCGGTCATGTTCACCGATATTGTCGATTCGACCGGAATGACCACCCGGCTGGGCGACGCACGCGCTACCGAACTCGTGCGCGCGCACGATTCCCTCGTGCGTCGTGGCCTCGCCGATACCGCGGGCCGCGAGGTCAAACACACGGGCGACGGCATCATGGCGTCGTTCGCTGACGTCACGGCGGCCGTCGACTGCGCCTGCGCCATACAACGCGCGTTCGCGTCGTTCAATCGCGCGAGCAACGAGCAGCTCCATGTCCGCATCGGGATCCATGCCGGCGAACCTGTGGAGGACAGCAACGACTTGTTCGGCACCACAGTCCAAAAGGCTGCGCGCATTTGCCAGGACGCCGAGTCCGATCGAATCGCGATCTCGGATACCGTTCGCGGCATGTTGTCGAACGCCTTTAAGGTGACCGGGATCGGACCGCGCCGACTCAAGGGGTTCGCCGACCCGGTGACTGTCTATGCGGTCGATTGGCGGTAGCGCGCCGATCCCCGTTCAACGCGCCCTCGGCACAGTTGTTCTTGGCGGCTGCGTTGATGCCGTAGCATTTCTCGAGATTTTGGGCCTTCGCCCGGTCCATGTTGTCCTTCACGACCTGCGGTACTTGGCCCTGCGCGGCGAGGGGCAGAGCCTGCATCGCGAACGCGAGGCCGACGACTCCTCCAGCTTGCGGGTCCTCCCTCGGGACCGGCAGGCGAGGATTCGGCCGGGCGCCGCGAAAGGTTACGCGACGGCCCAGCTCACGACATATTGAGCAGTACACGTGGACGCGCCCATCGCCGCGGCGGCATACTCGCGGCGCAACGGATGGCGACATGGTTCCACCGGTTTCCCCGCGCGACGACGAGAAGCAACAGGACGATCGACGTCTCGCGCGCCTGATGGAAGCGGCGCAGGACGGCGACCGGGCGGCCTACGCGGCGCTGCTGCGCGAGCTCCTGCCCGTCCTGCGGCGGGCGGCGCGGCGGCGGGCGGCGCCGTCGGACGTCGAGGATTTGGTGCAGGAGACGCTCAAATCGCTCCACCAGGTGCGCCACACCTACGATCCGGCGCGGCCGCT
>DASWLB010000489.1:0-1510 GCA_036396315.1 Alphaproteobacteria bacterium | reverse complement strand
GCGCTCGCGCGCACCCGCCCGCCATGCGCATCGCCGTACGAAGCGAGCATCGCCTCGGTCGCATCGAGCGCCGCCTCGGCCGTCTCGATCATCTTCGCGGGCAGGATGCCGGCGACCGACTTGGTGAGGTCGAAGCACGAGCGCGACACGACGAGCCGCATGCCGGTCGCCGCCACCGCCTCGACCGTCGCGTCGGGATGGTAGTTGCCGGGATCGATGAAGCAGGTGACGCCGTGGCGCAGCATCTCGAGCGCGGCGAAGGAGGCGCTCGCGAACACGTCCTCCCGCGTCATCTGCGCCTCGTAGGGGTACATGTGGTCGAACAGGAACGATTGCGCATTGGCTTCGTCGGCGAGCCCGCGCGCGAGCTGGAACGAGGCGTGCAGGTGGTTGTCGACGAAGCCGGGCGTCGCCACGTGGCCGCGCGCATCGATTCCGCGCGGCGCGCGCCAGGCGGCGGCGATCTCCGCCGACTTGCCGATCGCCGCGAACTTGCCGCCCGCGATGGCGATGCCGGCGTCGCGCACGATGCGCCGCGTCGCATCGACCGTGATCAGCCAGTCGATCCCCGTGACCAAAAGGTCGGCGTTCCGCACCGCGTCGCTCATCGTTCCCTCGCTTCACCCGGCCCCGTGCCGGGGTTATACTTGCAAGCTACGCAACCCGCCGCCGAGGTGACGCCATGGCATACACCCTGGACGAATTCTGCGCCGACTGCCGGAAAGCCATCCGCGAAGATGACGGGCCGGGCGCCCGAGAAAAAGTCCGGCAGAACCTGGAGCGCCTTCTCGAGAACAAGGCGTTCGTCGCCGAGAATTGCGGCCCGAACGCCGAGGTCGGCGTCCACACGCTCTATCACGACCCCGAGACCGATTTCTACGTCTTGGCGCACATCAACGCCAAGGGGCGCAAGTCGCCGCCGCACGACCACGGCACGTCCTGGGCGGTCTACGGCCAAGCGGTCGGGCACACCGACATGACGGTGTGGCGCCGCCTCGACGACGGCAAGAAGCCGGGCTACGCCGAGATCGAGCCCGACCACACCTACCGGCTTACGCCGGGCAAGGCCGGCCGGTTCGACATCCGCGACATCCACCAGATCGAGTTCACCGACGGCGCGCGCTTCGTTCGCATCACCGGAACCGACCTCGCGACCGTGCCGACCTACCGGTACGACCCGGAGAAGAAGGCCGTTCACGTCGCCGACCGTGTTCCGGCGGGCCCCGTCGTCGCCCATGCCGGCGCGGGCGCCGGCGCCGTCTAAGCGCGGCGCGGCGGGGTGCGCATCGTCGTCAACGGCCAGCAGGCCTTCGGCAAGGCCGTGCTGGAGAAGCTGCTCGTACGCGGCGAGGAGGTGATCGCCGTCTACGGGCCGGCCGACAAGGAAGGCCGCCCGCCCGATCCCCTCGTCGCCTTCGCGCGCGAGAAGGGACTCCCGCTCCACCAGCCGAAGAGCTTCAAGGAGCCGGCGGAGTGGGATGCGTTCCGCGCGCTCCGGCCCGAGCTCTGC
>DASWLB010000488.1:0-3430 GCA_036396315.1 Alphaproteobacteria bacterium | reverse complement strand
GGTGGCGTCGGTCATCAGGTTGAGGCGCCCGATCTCGTCGTCGGGCCCCCACGGGCTCTCTGCGGCCATCTCGTCGGCCGCCACGGGGCCCCGCCGCCGCGATCATCGCGGCGCTGAGCGCGGCAATGATTGTCGATACGTGTGTCGGAGTCCGGTTGCAACGTGACTCTAACATCGGAGTTCCTCCCCATGATGGACGTCGCGAGAGCCTGTCGTCTCGCCTTGCCACTTATACGGGCATTTCCTGGCATCGGCAATCGCCGGCGCGGCGGGCACGTGGGGTCGGAGCAACATTTGCCGCCGTTGGCCGTGGCAACTTCGCCGAGATCTTGCTCCGACCCCGATCTCGATAGCATTTGACGAGCCTGCCGGGCCGCGGGATGTATTCAGGCACGCCTGCCTGCGCGAAGCCGAAGCGGCTTCGCTTTGGCGAAGGCAGGCGCAGGCGCGGCCGTCGCCGCGCCGAAGTGGCGCTTTGACGCGCCACGAAGGCGGGAGGACGCGGAGAGCACGATGGCTGCGGTGAACGCCCGATGGCATGGCGGCGACCTTGAACGCACCGCGCCTCCGCGTCTCCGCGTGAACCTCCTGTTCCTAACGTTGCGCAGGGCGTCGTTGCTCGCCTGCCTGCTGGTCCCGGCGGCGGCGCGTGCGCAGGAGGGCGACGCGCCGGCGTCGGTGGAGCTTGGCCGGCTGGTGCGCCAGGTGCTCGACGGGCCGGTGATGCGCGCCGAGGCGCTGCGGACGCTCGCCGAGCGCGGAAAGTCCGACGTCGCCGCGGCGCTGATTCAGGCGCTGCGCTTCGTCCGCGACGACGCCGGCGCGATCCGGGCGACGCTCGCGGCGCTGACCGGCGCCGATGTCGGCGGCGATTGGCACGACTGGATGCTGTGGCAGGAGGCGCATCCGGAGATTGCGCCGTTCGACGGCTTCGACCGGTTCAAGGCCGACGTCATGGCGGTGATCGACCCCGACTTCCGCCTGTTCCTGTACGCGGGCGTCAAACACGAGATCCGCCTCGAGGAGATCGCCTGGGGCGGCGTGGTCAAGGACGGCATTCCGGCGCTGGTCGATCCCGTGCATATCGCCGCGGCCGAGGCCGATTATCTGGAGGACGACGAGCTGGTGTTCGGCGTCCTCATCAACGGCGATGCGCGCGCCTATCCGCTGCGCATCCTCGACTGGCACGAGATGTTCAACGACCGCGTCGGCGGGGTGCCATTGGCGCTCGCCTACTGCACCCTGTGCGGCTCGGGAATCCTTTACGAGACGCAAGTGGAAGGGCGCGACACGCCGTTCGTGTTCGGCTCCTCGGGCTTCCTCTACCGCTCCAACAAGCTGATGTACGACCGCGAGACCAACTCGCTGTGGAACCAGTTCACCGGCCGCCCGGTGGTCGGCGCGCTCACCGGCTCAGGGATAGAGCTTGAGGTGCGCCCGGTGGCGATCACCAGCTGGGCGGAGTGGCGCGCGCGCCACCCCGACACCAGGGTGCTGTCGCTGGAGACCGGCTTTACGCGCGACTACACGCCGGGGCGGCCCTATGGCGCGTACTTCGCCGACCCCGAGCTGATGTTCCCGGCGCTGGTGCCCGATGGGCGCCTGAAGCCCAAGGACTACGTCTTCGCCTTGCGCGCCGCGGGCCACGAGAAGGCCTGGCCGCTCACCGCCTTCGCCGGCGGCGCGGTGATCAACGACACCGTGGGCGACCTCGACGTGGTGCTGATCGGCGCACGCGCGACGCGCACGGTGCGCGCCTACGAGGCGGGCGGGCGCGACTTCGCCGCCGGCGACGGCGATACCGTCATCGCCGACGGCGCGGCCTGGCGGATCGAGGAGGAGGCGCTGGTCGGCCCCGGCGGCGCGCGGCTCGCGCGCCTGCCGGGCCACATCGCCTACTGGTTCGCCTGGAGCGGATTCAAAAGCGGCCAGCCGTTCTACGACGACTGACGCGCGCCAACGGGGAGGGGGGCATGAGGATCACGCGCATCACCGCGGACTGGCTGCACGTGCCGATCGAGCAGGCGCGCCAGCACACCTCGGACTTCGGGCGGATCGATGCGTTCGATTCGACACTCGTGCGCGTCGAGGCCGAGGGCGGGCTTGTGGGCTACGGCGAGGCCAAGGCGCAGGTCGGCAGCGCCGGCGCGTGCGCGACCTTGCGCCGGCTCATCGAGGACGAGATGGCGCCGCTGCTCCTCGGAGAGGACGCGCGCGACATCTCGCGCCTGTGGGACGTGATGTACAACGGCGTGCGCGCGCATTACGCGCTCGAGCGCGGCCACGTGTTCCCGGCGCTCGGCCGCCGCGGGCTCAACGTCGCGGCGATCAGCGGCATCGACATCGCGTTGTGGGACCTGCTCGGCAAGTCGCTCGGCGTGCCGGTGTGGCGGCTGCTGGGCGGGCGCCGGCACGCGCGCATGCCGGCCTACGCCTCGGGCGGCTGGGCGCCCGCCGAGGACATCGCCGATGAGCTGCAAGGCTTCATCGCGCGCGGCGGCTTCGGCGCGGTCAAGATGCGCGTCGGCGCCGGCGACGGCACGCTCGCGCACTCGATCCGCCGAGTCCATGCCGCGCGCGACGGGCTGGGCGAGGACATCGCCATCCTGTGCGACGCCCATGGCACCTGGCTCGCCGCGGAGGCCAAGCGCTTCTGCCGCGCGGTCGCCGCGTACGACATCGGCTGGCTCGAGGAGCCGGTCGCCGCCGACGACATCCCGGGCATGGCGGAAGTGCGCGCGTCCACCGACATCCCGATCGCCGCCGGCGAGAGCGAGTTCACCCGCTTCGCCTTCCGCGACCTGCTTCAAGCGCGCGCGGTCGACATCCTCCAGCCCGACCCCTCGATCGCCGGCGGCATCACCGAGTGCGTGCGCATCGAGGCGCTCGCCGCGGCCCACCAGGCGCGCACCGCGCCGCACATGTGGGGCGGCGCGCTCACCTTCGCCGCCGGGCTTACGCTCGCCGCGGTCGCGACCTCGGGCTTCATCGTCGAGTACTCGCTCGGCGCCAACCCGATGCTGCACGAGCTCAGCAAGGAGGACTTCCCGGTCACCGACGGCATGATCGAGATCCCCGACCGCCCCGGCCTCGGGGTGACCGTCGACGAGGACTTCGTCGCCCGCTACCTCGTGCCCTAGCGGACCTCGACGTTCCAGAAGAACGGCACGGGGGAGGGGATCAGGCCGACCAGATTGTCGCGGTAGGCGACAGGGTTGACCCACTGGCCTATGGGCACGTGGGTGACGATCTGGTAGGCGCGCGCTTGCACCGCCTCGGCGAGGCGCTCGCGCTCGGCCGGGTCTGGGGCGTCGGCGAAGGCGTCGCGCAGGCGCTCGATCTCGGCATCGCACGGCCAGCCGAACCACGCGCGCTCCTTGCAGCCGCCCGAGACCGCGATGTTGCTCACCGGGTTGAGCGCGTCGGCCAC
>DASWLB010000487.1:0-3962 GCA_036396315.1 Alphaproteobacteria bacterium | reverse complement strand
CTCCTGTTCCTCGCGCCCGGTCGCGCGGCGGACGATCCGGCGCCCGCGCTCCTCGCCGAGGTCAACCGGGTGCGTGCGGCGCACGGTCTCAAGGCGCTCGGCGGCGACACGCGTCTTGCCGCCGCCGCGAGCGGACACGCCCGCGCCATGGCCGACGGCGGCTTCCTCGAACATCGCGCGCCGGATGGGACCGGGCTTGCCGAGCGCGCTGCCGCCGCCGGCTATCGCTACCGCTTCCTCGCCGAGAACATCGCGGCCGGCCACGCCGCGCCCGCCTCGGTCGTCCAAGGCTGGATGAACAGCGACGGTCACCGCCGCAACCTGCTCCAGGCCGACGCGGTCGAGGCGGGCGTAGGCTATGCCTTCCGGCCGCGCGAGCGCGGCTCGGCTGGCTTCCGCCATTACTGGGTGCTGGTGCTGGCCGCGCCGCGCTGAGCGCGGGATCAGCCGTCCTTCAGCCGCTCGATGTAGGTCGGCAGCGCGAACGCGGCGAAATGGATCGCCGGGTTGTAGTAGCGCGTGTCGAGGCGCGCCTCGGCGAAGCGGCGCTCGATCACCGGCGGCGCGACCTTCCGCAGATTGGCGTCGCGGCAGCCCCAGCCGAGCGTCATGAAGCCGGCGGCGTAGGTCGGCACCTGCGCAAGGTAGAAGGTCGCGTCGGGAAACAGCGCCTTGAGCCGCCGGTGGGTGTTCCGCGCCTCCTCGTCCTGCATGAACGAGACGCCGGACTGGGTGACCAGGATGCCGCGTTCCGTGAGCCGCGCCCGGCAGTCGGCGTAGAAGTCCTGCTCGAACAGCACCGTGCCCGGTCCGACCGGGTCGGTCGAATCGACGATGATGACGTCGAAGTTCTCCTTCGTTTCCGCCATGAACGTGCGCCCATCGGCGAACACGAGGTCGGTGCGCTTGTCGTCGAAGGCGGCGCCCGAGATCGACGGCATGTATTTGCGGCAGAGCTCGACCACGCTCGGGTCGATCTCGACCATGGTCGCGCGCTCGACCCCCTCGTGCTTGAGGGCTTCCTCGAGCACGCCGCCGTCGCCGCCGCCGATCACGAGCACGCGCTCGGCCGCACCGTGCGCCAGTATCGGCACATGGGTCAGCATCTCGTGATAGACGAACTCGTCCTTCTCGGTGACCTGCACCACCCCGTCGAGCGCCAACACGCGGCCGAACCGGGGGCTCTCGAAGATCACGAGCTCCTGGAACTCGGTCTTCTTCTCGTAGAGAACCCGGTCGATCTGGTGACGCTGCTGGTAATCGGGATAAAGGGTCTCGCCGAACCAGTTCTGGCTCAACCGATCAGCCCCCGCTTCTGCTCCCTCAACTCGACCGATTCCGGCGCGAAGGCGGCGCGCAGCACCGGCAGGGCCTTGTACGGATCGCACGCCCCGCACATGAAGATGTCGAAGGCGGCGAAGCCGCGCTCCGGCCAGGTGTGCAGGCTGATGTGCGATTCCGCGAGCACGGCGACGCCCGACACGCCGTTGTGCGGCGTGAAGTGGTGCAGGTGGATGTGCAGGAGCGTCGCCCCCGCCGCGTCCACGGCCTCGGTCAATGCGCGTCGGATGTGGTCGGGATCGTCCAACCGGGTCGCATTCCAGAAGTCGATCAAGAGATGCGTGCCGGCGAATACGCGACCGTCGCGTTCGACGAAGTAGTCCTTTTTCGGAAGCCGCTCGTCTTTCGGACGAAGAGCGGTCAAGTTTGCCGGGGCGTCACCCCGGACCGCCGGTGTTACCGGCTCCGCCGAACCCTTCTTCGGCACGGATGCGTAAGCGGCCATCTCATTGGACCTCCTTAGGCAGGTTGTCGATCAGAGACCTCGATGTGAGTGGGCTCACCTTTTAAAGACGCGCCTTTTCGCTCAAACGGACCCCCAATTCAAGAAAAAACGTGACCCGCGCAAAGATTTTTTGCGCGCGCCGCTCTCGTCGCTCGGCGATGCCGGCTAGAGAACTTTTCCCGGGTTCATGATGCCGTTCGGATCGAGCGCGCGCTTGATCTCGCGCATGAGATCGAGCGCGACCGGCGGCTTCACCTCGCTGAGGACGTCGCGCTTCAGCCGCCCGATGCCGTGCTCGGCCGAGATGCTGCCTTTCAAGGCGAGCGCGACGCCGTAGACGATGCGGTTGATCTCGTCGTGGCGGGCCGCGTAGGCGGCGCCGTCGGCGCCGATCGGCTGGGTCAGGTTGTAGTGGACGTTGCCGTCGCCGAGATGGCCGAACGAGCAGATGCGGATGCCCGGCACGGCGCGCCGGATGGCTTCGTCGGCCCTCTCGACGAACTGGGGGACGCTGGAGACCGGCACCGAGACGTCGTGGCGGATGCTGACGCCCTCGGGCTTCTGGGCGTCGGGCACCGTCTCCCGGATCTTCCAGAAGGCGCGTGCCTGGGTGCGCGATTCGGCGATCGTGCCGTCGAGCACGAGGCCCTTCGCCATGCCGTCCGCCAGCACGCCTTCGAGGCATTGGCGGAGCGCGCCGGTGTCGTGCGCCGAGGTGAGCTCGATCAGCACGTAATGGTCGTAGCGGGTGGGAAGCGGATCGCGCGTGCCCGGCACATTCTTGAGGACGTAGTCGAGCGGCAGGCGCGGCACCCATTCGAAGGCCGTCACCCGATCGTCGGACGCCGCTCGGGCACGGGCGAGCAGCTCGAGGGCCGCCTGCGGGTCCTTGACGGCGACGAAGGCGGTCTGCATGTCGCGCGGCTTCGGGAACAGCTTCAGGACCACGGCGGTGACGATGCCGAGCGTGCCCTCGGCGCCGATGAACAGCTGCTTCAGATCGTAGCCGGTGTTGTCCTTGCGGAGCGCCGAAAGCCCGTCCCACACCCGTCCGTCGGGCAGCACCACCTCGAGCCCGAGGACGAGCTCGCGGGCGTTGCCGTAGCGCAAGACGCCGGTGCCGCCGGCGTTGGTCGAGACGTTGCCGCCGATCACGGCGGTGCCTTCGCCGCCGAGCGAGAGCGGGAACAGCCGGTCGGCCTCGGCCGCGGCCCTCTGGACGTCGGCCAGCACCACGCCCGCCTCGACCGTGATGGTGAAGTTGAGCGGGTCGATGGAGCGAACCCGGTTCATGCGCTTCACCGACAGGATGATCTCGCCGCCATCGGAGTGCGGCGTGGAGGCGCCCGAAAGGCTCGTATTGCCGCCCTGGGGGACGATCGCCGTCCGGGTCTCGTTGCACAAGGCGACGACCTTGGCGACCTCTTCGGTCGAGGCCGGCCGGACGATCATGGCCGCCCGGCCACCGGGGAACTCCTTCCGCTCGTCGATCAGATACGGCGCCATTTCCGCCGCGTCGGTGATCACGCCGCGCGGGCCGACGATCTCGGCGATGCGATCGAGGACGGCAGTCGATGCGGCGGTTGCGGTCACGGCGGCACTCCAGACAAAAGCGCGAGGTCGTCCAGGTTACCGTAGGGGCGGGTCTGAGACCCGCCCCTACATACCGCAAAACTGGCGTTGCGTCGCCCGCCGGCTCAAAACAGCTTCGCCTGGGCGGCAGGAACCGCGACGCCTACCTTGATCGGCGCCTTCATGTCGGCGAGCGCTTCCTCGAGCGCGGCGAGGAACAGGGTGACGTGCACGGCCGAGGCGCTCTGGCCGAGGAGCCCGACGCGCCACACCTTGCCGATGAGCGTGCCGAGCCCGGCGCCGATCTCGATGTCGTAGTCGGCGAGGAGTCGCGTGCGCACCTTGGCCTCGTCGACGCCGTCGGGCACCACGATGGTATTGAGCTGGGGCAGGCGGTAGGGCTCGGCGACGTGGAAGCGCAGCCCCATCGCCTCGATCCCGGCGCGCAGCGCCATGTGGGCCGTGCGGTGGCGCGCCCACGCCTTCTCGAGCGTTTCTTCCTCGAGCATCACGAGCGCCTCGTGCAGCGCGTAGAGCGGGTTGATCGGCGCGGTGTGGTGATAGACCCGCGCGTTGGCCGCCTGCCAGTAGCTCATGACCAGAC
>DASWLB010000486.1:0-1647 GCA_036396315.1 Alphaproteobacteria bacterium | reverse complement strand
ACGCGCCTAGAGTTTTGCGGCCGATCGTTCGCCATGTCCGCGACGGACAGGAGGTGCCGATGAACCGCGCGTTTCGCCACGCCATTTGCGGCGCCCTGGCCGGCCTCGCCGCATGTGCTTCGCTCGCCGCCGGCGCCTCGGCCCAGCCCGCCGATCCGGTCGCCGCGTTCTACGCCGGCAAGTCGATCCGCATCGTGATCGGCTACAGCCCGGGCGGCGGCTACGACCTCTACGCCCGCATGCTCGCCCGCCACATGGGCAAGCACCTGCCGGGCAACCCGAACATCGTCGCCGAGAACATGCCGGGCGCGGGCAGCCTGCGCGCGGCGAACTTCCTCTACGGCGCGGCGCCCAAGGACGGCACCATGTTCGGCACGTTCGGGCGCGGCATCGTCATGGAGCCGCTCCTGCAGCGCAGCGGAGGGGCGAAGTTCGAGGCGACGAAGTTCACCTGGATCGGCAGCATCTCGGACGAGGTGAGCGTGTGCGCCTTCTGGCACGCCACCGGCATCCGCACCTGGCAGGACCTCAAATCGTCGCCGAAGCCGGTCACCGTCGGCGCGACGGGATCGGGGTCGGACACCGACGTCTATGCCATTATGATCCGCAATCTGCTGCGCGCGCCGCTCAAGCTCGTCAGCGGCTATCCGGGCGGCGCCGACATCAACCTCGCGGTCCAGCGCGGCGAGGTGGACGGGCGCTGCGGCTGGTCGTGGAGCTCGCTGCTGGCGCGCGAGAAGCCGCTCTACGACGACAAGCGGATCCACGTCGTCATCCAGATCAGCCTCAAGAAGCACGACGACCTGCCCGACGTGCCGCGCGTCGTCGACCTGACCGATTCGCCCAGCGACCTCGCGGCAATACGGCTGATCGTGTCGCGCGAGTCCATGGCGCGGCCGTTCGCCGCCCCGCCCGGCATTCCGCCCGAGCGGGTGGCGGCGCTGCGCCGGGCGTTCGATCTCACCATGAAAGATCCGGAATTCATCGCCGAGGCGCGGCGCCAGAGCGTCGAGGTGCGGCCGCTTTCGGGCGCCGAGGTCGACGCGCTCGTCAAGGAGGTATACGCCTCCTCGCCCGAGGTGGTGAAACTCGCGATCGAGGCGACGAAGATCACGCCGTGACGGCGGCGCACAGGGACCACGTGCCATGACCGGATTGTACGATCGCAAGCCGGGCGCTCCCGCCGTCGGCGGCGAGCCCCCCGACCGCCCGCTGCCCGATCACGATCATCCGCACGATCATGACCATCCGCACGATCATGACCATCCGCACGACCATGACCACGCCCACGGCGGGCCCGGCCACAATATCGAGCGCGAGGTGGTGTGGGAGCGCTGGCAGAGGAAGCGCACCTTCGTGCGCGCGCTCGAGGGCACCTACGGCGACCTGACCCGCCAACTCCTCGACCAGCCGCGCGTTTATTCCTCGAAGGACGTGCCGTGGAAGGGCGGGCCACAGCTCTACGGCAAGCACGTCATCAGTCCGCAAGCGGCGACCATCACGCAATCGATCGAGACCCACATCGAGGTCTACGCGCCGGGCGCCTACGGCCAGAAGCACGGCCATCTGAACAGCGCCGTGTTCTACGTCCTGAAGGGTCGCGGCCACGACATCCACGACGGGCGGCGCATCGACTGGAAGGCGGGC
>DASWLB010000485.1:0-1601 GCA_036396315.1 Alphaproteobacteria bacterium | reverse complement strand
CGAAGCCGTGCGACCGCGCGCAACGGTTGCCCCGGCGCACGCGGACGGCCTATGCTTTCGCCAACGAGAACCGAGGACTTCGCAGGGAGATGATCGCATGACCCCGACCGCCCGCGCCGTCACCGCCGCGCTCACCAACCGCACCTGCATGCTCGCCGCCGCGTTGACCGCGGCGCTCGTCATCGCGCTCGCGCTCGCCGCGAGCCGACCGGCCGGCGCGCAGACGGTGGAGCTGCGCATGCACACCCACGTGCCGCCGGTATCCTCGTCCTACAAGAGCCTGACTTGGTGGACCGAAGAGGTCGCCAAGGCGTCGGGCGGGGCGCTCAAGGTGACCTTGTTCGGCAACATGCAGCTCGGCGGCAAGGCCGAGGACGTGTTCAGCCAGACCGAGCGCGGCATTGTCGATATCGGCTGGACCCTGCCCGGCTACGTTCCCGGGCGGTTCCCCCGACTGTCGGTGTTCGAGCTGCCGTTCATCGGCGCGGCCCCCACCGCCGCCTCGCCCGCGGTCCATGAGTACGGCGAGAAGTGGCTCAAGGAGGAGCTCGGCATGGTGCGCGTGCTCGCACTCCATTCGCCGACCAACCTTGTGCTCCACATGAAGGACAAGCCGATCCGCAGGCTCGAGGATATGAAGGGCGTCAAGATGCGCACGCCGTCGCGCATCGCGAGCGACGCGTTCAGCAGGCTGGGCGCCGTGCCGGTTGCAATCCCGGGCCTGTCGATGACCGAAGCCTTGATGCGCGGCGTCGTCGAGGGCGCGGCCACGCCCTGGGCCATCGCGAACGCGATCCGAACAGTCGATGCCGCCAAGTACCACACCGAGGTCGACCTCAACCAGGTCGTGCTGTCGCTGATCATCAACAAGGACAGCTACGCGAAGCTGTCCGCCGCCCACAAGGCCGCCATCGACAAGACGACCGGCCTGCCGCTTTCCAAGGAGTTCGGCCGGCGCTGGCAACGCGACGACGGACCGGCGATCGCGCGCGCGCGCGAGCTCAAACACGAGATCATCAAGCTGCCCGCGGCCGAGGAGGCGCGCTGGATCAAGGCGACGCAGCCCGTGATCGACGGCTGGATCAAGGAGATGGCCGAAAAGGGCCACCCCGCGCGCGAGCTGGTCTCCGACGCCCGCGCGCTTATCGCCAAGTACAAGGCGGAAGCGGCGAAGACCAACTGAGGCGGCGATGGCCGCCGACCCGCTCGCGCCCGACGCGCCCGCCGCCGACGAGACGGTTCCCGCCGCGCGCACCGCGGCGGGCCGGGCGCTGGCGCGGGCGACCGCGATCGTAACCTGGACCGGCAGCGCCGTGCTCGTCGCCGTCGCGCTGGTCACGGTGCTGTCCGTTATTGGACGGTACTTGTTCAACCGGCCGATCGAAGGCGACTACGAACTGGTCGAGATCGGCATGGCGGTCGCGATCTTCCTGTACTTTCCCTACACCCACCTCACCGGCTCGAACATCGTCGCGGAGTTCTTCACCCACAAAGTGCCCGAGCGCGGTCGAAAGGTGCTCGAGACGGTGCACGACGCGATCTTCGGTGCGGTCGCCGCGCTGTTCACCTGGCGGCTCGCGCTCGGCTGCATCCGCAAGTTC
>DASWLB010000484.1:0-3390 GCA_036396315.1 Alphaproteobacteria bacterium | reverse complement strand
GGCGAGAAGGCGGTGTTGTCGCTGCAGCTGCCCGAGGCGTTCATCATCGTGTTCGATCCGGTGACGCACGCGACGCAGTTCCTCGACGTGAAGGGCGCGCCCACGCGCGAGCGCCAGAACGTGACCGTGGTGTTCAACACGGTGCGCGCGCCCTCGGGCAGCGTGGAGCTGCGCCCCGGGCCGCTGCGGCTTGCGCTCGAGAACCGGACCGACCGGCGCGTGTTGCCGGGCGTCTGGATCGCGGGCGATGCGCTGCACGAGCTGTTGGGCCGGCGCCGGCCGTTCCTCACCGCGAAGCGGCTTCTCACCAACCAGACGTTCCGCGACATCTACCGCACCGACACGTTGGACGTGGACCAGCGGCTCAAGATCACCAGCCTCACCTTCCTGTTCACCGACCTCAAGGGTTCGACGGAGCTGTACGAGCGCGTGGGCGACCTCGTCGCCTACGATCTGGTGCGCGCGCATTTCGGCGTGCTGAACGAAATCGTCGCGTCCGAGGCGGGCGCGGTGGTGAAGACCATCGGCGACGCGGTGATGGCGACGTTTCCGACGCCCGACCGCGCGGTCGCGGCGGCCTTGCGCATGCGCGAGGCGATGCAGCGCCTGAATGCGGAGCGCGGACGCGAGGACCTGATGCTCAAGATCGGCATCCACGAGGGGCCGTGCCTCGCGGTCGTGCTGAACGAGCGCCAGGACTATTTCGGCCAGACGGTCAATATCGCCGCCCGCGTGCAGCACCTTGCCGTCTCGCGCGCGATCTTCGCCACGGGGCGCGTCGTCGAGCACCCGGAATCGGCGAAGCTGCTCGCGACCGCGGGGCTCACGCCGGCGCCGCGGGCCGATGCGCTGCGCGGCATCGCCGACCAGGTGAAGCTCTACGAGATTCCGTGAGTCGGAACTCTCCGCGCCCCGGCCGATCCGCGCCCCTCGCCGGTTGTCGGTCGCTCGACTGTATGCTATTGTCATACAGGCTGAAGCCAAGGAACATTCCATCATGACCACGTCGGTGCTGAGCGTGCGCGTCAACGAGGAGGAGCGCGCCCTTCTCGAGGCGGCCTCGGAGCAGGCGCGAACGAACCTCAGCGATTTCGTGCGGCGCAAGGCGGTCGAGGCGGCGGAGATCGAGGTGTTGGAGCGCCGGCTGGTCGCCATCCCCGCCAAGGATTGGGCGGTGTTCGAGACCTGGGCGCATCGCCCGCCGCGGCGGATCGCCGCGCTCGAGAAGCTTGCGCGCACCGATCCCAAATGGCGGAGGTAAGTCCGCCGCGACCGCTCGCCGAGGACGACGACCGCGCCGGCTTCGATTGCGGCCGGGAGTCGATGAACCAATGGTTCCGGCGTCACGCCTGGGCCAATCACGCCGCGGGAATCTCGCGCGCCAACGTCATCTGCGACGCCGCGACCGATCGGATCGTCGGCTACGTCACGTTGAGCGCCGCGCAGATCGAACGCGCCGCGCTCGCCAAGCCGCAGCAACGCAACAAGCCTGATCCCGTGCCGGCGACCTTGCTCGGCCAACTCGCGATCCACAAGGACCATCACGGAAGGGGCTACGGCCGCTCGCTGCTGCTCTTCGCCTTGCGGGCGGCGCTCCGCGCCTCGCGCGACGTCGGCAGCTTCGGCGTCATCACGCACCCGCTCGACGATCCGGCGCGCGGCTTCTACGCCCGCTGGGGATTTCAGGACCTGCCCTTCGACCCGCGCCGGGCGATGATCGTCCGCATGGTCGATCTGGAACGAAGCGGCCTCGGCAACTGAGCGCGGCGCGACTACGCGGCGCCTTGGGCGAGCCGCGGGGCCGCGGCCGCGGCCGCGACCGAGCGCGCGGGCGGGAAGGCGACGGTCGCGACCGTGCCCGCGCCCGGCGCACTCTCGATCGCGATGGTCGCGTCGTGGTGCTGGGCGTAGGCCTTGGCGAGGCTCAACCCCAGCCCCATCCCCTGGTGCCGGCGCGCATAGACGTCCTCGCCGTGCACGAAGGGGTCGAAGGCGGCATCGATCAGCGCCCGGTCCATGCCGGCGCCGCGGTCGCCGACCGCGACCGCGATTCCGCCGTCCGCGGCGACCGATTGCGTCACGGTCACGCGCGCCCCGTCGGGGCTGAACTTCACCGCGTTCGACACGAGGTCGTGGAACAGGCCGGCGATCATCTCGCGGTCGGCCCACAGATGCGGCAGGTCCGGCACAGCGGCCACGTCGAGCGCGACGCCGCGCGAAGCCGCCTCGGCGCGGAACGGGGCCGCGACCTCGAGCAGCAGCTCGCCGAGATCGATCGCCTTCTCGCGCCGCGGCCCATTGCCGTCGATCAGCGCGGAATATTCGAGCACGCGCGACACCTCGTTGAGGAGCCGCGTGCCGCCCTTGTGGATCGAGCCGGCGAACTCCTTGTAGCGCGCGGCCGGCCCCACGAGCTTGCCGAACGCCTCGTTGGCGATCAGCTCGGCGTAGCCGAGGATGGCGTTGAGCGGCGTGCGCAGCTCGTGGCTCATGTTGTGGATGAACTGGCTCTTCGCCTCGCTCGCGCGCTCGGCGATCTCGCGCAGGCGCTGCGCCTCGTGCTCGCGGTCGGCGATGGTGTCGCGCGAGCGCCTGAGCGCGTCCGACGTCTCGTCCACGTGGTGGCCGATCATGATGGCGATGACGAAGGCGACCAGCACGATCAGTATCTGCGCCACCGCGCTGAAATGGAACTGCGCGTATTCGCGGTTCTGCAGGCTGACGATCAGCTCGGCGAGGCTGGTGAATTCCGATTGCCGGTCGAGGAAGGCCTTGAGGTCGCCCGACCGGAACACCTCGTACTTGGCGAGCTCGTCGAACACCAGGTCCTTCACCGGCAGGCCGATCGCGACGAAGGCGGGCCCGGCATCGCCCGCCGCCGTCCGCACCGGACGCGGCTCCGACAGCATGAACGATACGCGCCCGACCAGGACCATCCGCGTCGCGGCCAGCTGGTCGGCGGCGGCGCGGCGCGCGAACAGGCGGGCGAGCGCCGGCTGCGACGCGAGGGCGGCGACCGCGCGCGGGCCGAGCGGCCTATGTCCCAGCCGCCCGCCCAGGATCGCCCGCGCCTCGTCGAACTGGATCACCAGCGCGCGGGCCGACAGCTCGTCGATGTTGGCGGGCTCGTTGGCGAGCAGGGCTTCGGGCAGCGTCTCGTCCAGGCTGAGATCGGGGTCTTGCGCGGCAAGCCGGGTGGCGATGCCGTTGAGGCCCGAATTGGCCTTGGTCAGCGTGCTCTCGAGGATGGCGGTCGCCACCCGGCGGTTCGCCTCGACGTGCACGTCGTGGGACTTCTTGAGGATGTCGAACACCGCCATGATGACGAGCAGCATCAAAAGCAGGAACAGGATCGGCAGCGGCACGCGCAAGCCCCGCGCGGCGCGCGCG
>DASWLB010000483.1:0-1509 GCA_036396315.1 Alphaproteobacteria bacterium | reverse complement strand
ACGATCGCGGCGACCACGGCGACGCCGCCGATATAGCCGCCGATGCCGAGCTTGGCGCCGAGACGGCTGGGCCAGCTCCACGGGGAGGCGCGATAGCCGAGCGTCGCTTCGAACGCGCGCCGCCCGCCGGCGATCAGGTGGTAGCCGGGATCTCGTTCCCGCCTTGTTCCGGTTGCGGCCGCCAGGGCCGCTTGCGCGATCTCCAGCTCCGGGCGCTTCGAGCCCCGCGCGAGCTCCTCGATCGCGTTGCGGTAGAGGTTGCGCGTCGCAAAATCCATCTGCGTGAAGCCGCTCGCCGGGCGCAGCGTGTCGTCGATGAGGCTGACGCTCTCCACCAGCTCGGGCCAGTCCACGTCGGAGATCAGCCGCATGCTGGTGATGATGTTGCGCACCGTCACGTTCGTAGAACCCTGGCGCTGGTGCTCGTCGTGCACGATCTGCTCTACGGTCTTGCCCTGGGCCGCCAGGCGCTCCTCGAGCCACAGCAGCGCGGGCGTCGCCTTCGGATCCTGGTCGCGCAGCCGCTGCACGAGCTGGACGGCGAAGGACTCCGGAAGGGGCGCTCTTTCGTGCTGCCTGAGGATCGGGGCGATCGTCCCGGCCGCGGGCGCATCCGCGCCCAGCAAACTGTCGGCCAGGGCGTCGGCTTCCTGGCGTGCAGCCCGGCTCAGCACGATGCGCCGCGCCCCGCGCCGCAGATTCTCCACGAGCACGATGCGCAGCGTGATCGCCACCGCCCACAGCTCGCCGATCGTCAGCGGCTGGACGCGCTGGTAGGCGCGCACGAACCGGCGCAGCATCGCGGGATCGAGGCGGCTGTCCGTATGCGCGACGAAGGCCCAGGCCACGCCGAACACGCGTGGATAGCCGGCGAAAGGTCCGGCGGCGAGCTTCGGCAGCTGGCGATAGTAGCCGGGCGGCAGATCGTCGCGGATCTCGCGGATCTGCGCGTCGACGAGGTGGTAGTTGTCGAGCAGCCACTCGGCGGCCGGCGTCACGGCCCGGCCCTCGTCGACCGCGCCGGCGATGGCGCGATACGCGCCGAGCAATGCCGACTCGTTGTCGTTCAGCCGGACGGCGAGCGATCGGCCGGCGATCGGCTTCGCGGTGACGCGCTGGGCGGCCGCGAGGCTCTCGGCGTGCTGCTCGAGGCGCTCGGTACTGAAGAGCTCCTCGCGGATCGACTCTTCGCTATTCCAGGGTACCGCCTGCGGGGCGCGCCCGAAGGCGCGGAGAATTGCAGAATTCAATCTGACCTTTGTGGGTCGGCGCATTATCCCCTATCGCGCGCTCGATCCTTCCCCTGTCGCGCGCCCCGCCCGCTTGACGCACGTCCCCGGCCCCTCTTCCTGCGCATCGTCGCAAGGACGCTCGACGAATCCCGGTCATGATGCGTGCGAGGCCTCGAGCGCGCCGCTCTCATCCTTCAACCCCACCCCCGTCACCCCCCGCGCCACCCCCGCCGCCGCGATCCAGTCGATCCGCCGCGCCGCCGCTTCGTAGCCCAGC
>DASWLB010000482.1:0-3784 GCA_036396315.1 Alphaproteobacteria bacterium | reverse complement strand
TTGACCGTGACGGTGTTGCCGAAGCGGCCGGCCATGGTGGCTTCCATCATGTTGCCGAATCCGCCGCTAATCTGCGCGTTTGACCGCAGGCGCCAGTCGTCGATCACCCAGGTCACGTCGCGGTCGATCCGGATCGGCTCGAATTCCTCGACGATCAGCGGACCGTAGAGGCCGCGCCCGACCTGCTCGAAGCTCCTCACATGCGGGTGGTACCAATAGGTGCCGGCATCCGGTGCGTCGAACTCGTAGACGAAGCTTTCGCCCGGCGCGATCGGCTTTTGGGTGAGGTGCGGCACCCCGTCCATCGCGTTCGGCACGCGCAGCCCGTGCCAGTGGACGGTGGTTTCCTCTTCGAGGCGCTTCTCGACGATCACCCGAAGCCGCTCGCCCTGGCGGACGCGGATCTCGGGGCCGGGGACAGTTCCATTGTAGGTCCATACCTCCGTGTCGGGATGGTCGCGGCCGACCAGGGCAGCGCGCCCGCGCGCGGCGACGAGGCGATATTCGCGGATGGCGGACGACGATGCCGGTGCGGGCAGTGCCGTCGAGAACACAAGCCCAGCCCCCGCCACAAGCAAGGTGCGGCGCGACATGGCGAAGTTTGACTGCGTGCCCACTGTTCGACCCCTTGACGATCCCCAGATGAGCGGCGGAGACCTCCAACGCGCGCCCGCCGCTCGGATTCCGGCCTGCCCGCGCGAACGATCTGTCGCGGGCGCCCTAAGACGATCAGCCGACGCCTAACGGCGCCGGTCGAAGGTCAGCCGAGATCGCTGGATCGGGGTGGGTCGGGATCGGGCGCGAACGCCGTGCCACGAGCGGGCGGGGCATCGGGAAGCGCCAAAGAGGTCGTCTTGATCGCTCGCGCGGTCGCCGTCGGCGGCAGCACCGCGGTGGCGGAGGGCGCACAGATCGGCGCGCATGGCGCGGCCGCCACCGCGCCGTCGTCGTCGCCATTCCCGGGGTTGCACGCGCTGCAGTGGTCGTCGCCCGGTGCACCCATGTCGGAGGTCATGGCCATCTTTTCGGCCATGCTACCGGCTTGAACGGCGGCGAGACCGGTGCCCAGGGCAAATAAGGCCCCGAGCAGCACGATCAGCAGTTGTCGTGACGATGAGCGCCTCATGGCCCGATCAAAGTGACCCGCACACCCGACTATTACAAGCCTATTCGCCGGCTCGCGACACCAGGTCACGCCGCCGGTTTCACATTTTCGAGACAGGGAGCCCGGAAATCCGGCGGCCCGCGCCGTCATGGCCACCTGATCCTAAATCCTTCTCCTCCCTCCAGTGAGGAGAAGGACTTGTTACTCCCTCTCCTCCCCGACGGGGAGGAGAGGGTGGGGTGAGGTGGGGTTGCCTTCAAGCTCCCACCAGATTGTTGCTTTCACCGCGTCGAAGCGACGGAAGACATCATCGTTCCAAAACCTGACCGCGCGATAACCGTAAAGAGCGAGTTCCGCGCTCCGCCGCGCGTCGGCCTCGACTTGATCGGCGTGGTGGCCGCCATCAAGTTCGATGGCGAGTTTGCGTGCGGGGCAGGCGAAGTCGACGACGTAGGGCCCGATAGGATGTTGCCGGCGGAACCGCCAATTCGGACCAAGTTCGTGCAAGACGCGCCACAATGCCCGCTCAGCCTCGGTCGCATTGCGACTAACGCTGCGCGCAATTCGTGCCCGCGGTCGTACGGTTCGTGAGGTCATAGCCCACCTCATCCTAAATCCTTCTCCTGCCTGAAGGGAGGAGAAGGACTTTCGCCGCGTCAGGTGGTCGCGGGGGTCTTCTTCGGGGCGAGCGCCACGTCGAGGTACTTGTCCACCGCGGCCACCATGTCGTCCATCTTGTCGTGGAAGAAATGGTTGGCGCCCTTGATGACGCGGTACTGCACGGTGATGTGGCGCTGGTGGGCGAGCCGGTGCGCGAGCTGGGCGACGGCGGGCTCGGCCGCGATCTCGTCGGCGTCGCCCTGGACGATCAGCCCGGATGTCGGGCACGGCGCGAGGAAGCTGAAATCGTACAGGTTCGCGGGCGGCGCGATCGAGATGAAGCCGCTGATCTCGGGCCGGCGCATCAGGAGCTGCATGCCGATCCAGGCGCCGAACGAATAGCCGGCCACCCAGCACGCCGGCGCATCGACGTTGTTCGCCTGCAGCCAGTCGAGCGCCGACGCGGCGTCGGACAGCTCGCCCGGCCCCTCGTCGTAGCCGCCCTGCGAGCGGCCGACGCCCCGGAAGTTGAACCGGAGCACCGAGAAGCCGCGCTTCGCGAAGACGTGGAACAGCTGGTAGGTGACGCGGTTGTTCATGGTGCCGCCGTGCTGGGGATGCGGATGCATCATCAGCGCGATCGGCGGCGTGCCGCGCTTGGCATGGTGGTAGCGCCCCTCGAGCCGCCCCTCGGGTCCGTTGAAGATCACCTCAGGCATGGCTGCGCCCGCCGCGGCAACGCGGGCTCGCACGACGATCGGAACGGCAGGCACAGGGCGTCATCGAAAGGCGCGGTCTCTTTCCGGGGCCGGGCATCTCGCCCCGAAGGTGGGCGAGATTTGACTCGCCCACGGTGCGGTGTATGGTCCGAAGGGCCGGTCCGGGCGCCACCACGCCCGGCGATCCAGCGGCGGTTTATATCATGACCGAGGGGCCGATTTTCAAGGGTCTTGGCGGGCCGGGGCGCGCTGCGCGCCCGGTCTACCTCGACCACAACGCGACCGCGCCGGCGCGTCCCGAGGTGGTTGCGGCGGTTTCCGAGGCGCTGGCGGAGGGCGGCAACGCCTCGTCGGTGCATGCGCGGGGACGCGCGGCGCGGGCCCGGGTCGAGGCGGCGCGCGAGCATGTCGCCGCCCTGGTCGGCGCGCGCCCCGGCCAGGTGGTCTTCACCTCGGGCGGGACCGAGGCCAACAACCAGGCGCTGCGCGGCGCGGGACGCAGCTATGCGATCGCCGCGGCGATCGAACACGACTCGGTGCTCGCCGCGCGTCCCGACGCGGCGCTCGCGCCGGTGACCGCAGACGGCGTGATCGACCTCGATGCGCTCGATGCGCTGCTCGCGGCCCGGCCCGAGCCCGCGATCGTGTCGGTCATGCTCGCCAACAACGAAACCGGCGTGATCCAGCCGGTCGCCGAGGCGGCCGCGATCGCGCACCGTCATGGCGCGCTGGTCCACTGCGACGCGGTGCAGGCGGCGGGCAAGATTCCGGTCGACATGGCGGCGCTCGGGGTCGATTACCTCGCCCTCTCCGCCCACAAGATCGCCGGGCCGATCGGCGCCGGCGCCTTGATCGCGCGCGACGGCGCGCCGCTCGAGGCCTTGATCCGGGGCGGCGGGCAGGAACGGGGCTTGCGCGCCGGCACCGAGAACGCGCCCGCGATCGCGGGCTTCGGCGTCGCCGCGCGATTGGCCGCCGAGGGGCTCGCGGAATTCGGCCGGCTCGCCGCCTTGCGCGACGCGATGGAGCGCCGCCTCGCGGCAATCGCGCCGGGCGCGATCGCGTTCGGGGCGAACGCGCCGCGCCTGCCCAACACCTCGAAGGTCGCCATGCCGGGGGTCGACGGCGCGACCCAGGTCATGGCGCTCGATCTCGACGGCATCGCGGTATCGGCCGGCGCGGCGTGCTCCTCGGGCCGCGTCGAGGCGCCGCGCGTCCTTGCCGCGATGGGCGTGCCCGACGCGCTCGCGGTCGCGGCGATCCGGGTGAGCCTCGGCCGGACGACGACCGCGGACGACATCGACCGGCTGGTTGCGGCTTGGCGCGCGCTCTTTCTGCGGGCGTCGCTGCGCGCCGCGTG
>DASWLB010000481.1:0-4028 GCA_036396315.1 Alphaproteobacteria bacterium | reverse complement strand
GACGTCCGCCGTGCCGGGCGTCGAGAATTTGAGCCGCCGGCATTCGAAGCCGAGCGGGCGGAGCGTGGCTTCGAGCACGCCGAGCGCGCCCGCGTCCTCGGGCGTCACGCTCGGGCAGCGGATCAGCGTGCGGGCCAGCTCCAGGGCGTCGACGGTTCCGGTCAATCGCGCAGCAACTCGATTGAATGAGTGCCGTCTCGCCAGACAGCGAGCAACTCCGGCAACGCAAGCCGGACCTCCTTGATCAAGCTTCGCAAGCTCTCCGCTTCAACCACAAGCCCTGGCACGTCGTCGCTCGTCGCGATCCATACGTGCGCTTCAGCGTCCCAAAGAGCTCTGACTTTGATCGGTGTGTTCATGCAGTGAAGTCCGAACCCTCCGGTGCGCGAGTCAATCGCGCAACAGCTCGTTGATCGAGGTCTTGGAGCGGGTCTGCTCGTCCACCCGCTTGACGATGACGGCGCAAGACAGCGACGGGCCGGGCGCGCCGCCCTCGAGCGGCCGGCCGGGAAGCGTGCCGGGTACGACCACCGAATAGGCCGGCACGCGCCCCTGCACCACCGCGCCCGAATTGCGGTCGACGATCTTGGTCGAGGCGCCGATGAACACGCCCATCGACAACACCGCGCCTTCCTCGACGATGACGCCTTCGGCCACCTCGGAGCGCGCGCCGATGAAGCAATTGTCCTCGATGATCACGGGATCGGCCTGCAGCGGCTCCAAGACGCCGCCGATGCCGACGCCGCCCGAGATGTGGCAGTTCTCGCCCACCTGGGCGCACGATCCGATGGTCGCCCAAGTGTCCACCATGGTGTTGGCGCCGACATGGGCGCCGACGTTGACGAAGGACGGCATCAGGACGACGCCGGGCGCGATATAGGCCGACCGGCGCACGATCGAGCCCGGCACGGCGCGGAACCCGGCGCGGCGGAACCGCGCATCGTCCCAGCCGGCGAACTTGGGCGCGATCTTGTCGAACCACGGCGCCTTGCCGAGCCGCGGATCCTCCGGCCCGCCCGGCATCGGCGCCATGTCGTACAAGCGGAACGACAGCAGCACGGCCTTCTTGAGCCACTGGTTGACGCGCCAGGCGCCGTTCGCCTTCTCGGCCACGCGGTAGGCGCCGGAATCGAGCCCGTCGAGCGCGGCCTCGACCGCGTCGCGTACCTCGCCCCGCGTCGCGGGCCCGACCGACGGGCGGTCGTCCCAGGCGGCTTCGACGATCGCCTTCAGGTTGCTCGCGTCCATGGCCCGAACAATAGACGCCGCCCGCGCCCGGCAACAAGGGTTTACCGGCCGACGAGATCCGCGAGCCAGATGCGCAAGTCGCGGGTGCGGTGGTGCACGTGATCGCCGGGGGTCTCGGTGCGCGCCCACTCGGCGTCGGTCTCGACCCACACCGTGGTCATGCCGAGCGAGGCGGCGGGGGCGAGGTTGCGCACGATATCGTCCACCATGACGGCGCGCGCAGGTTGGATGCCGTGGCGCACGCACAGCGCCGCGTAGGCCTCCGGCGCGGGCTTCGGCACGTAGTCCGCCGCTTCGATGTCGAACACCGCCTCGAACGCATCGCGCATGCCGAGCCGCTTGAGCACCATCTCGGCGTGGCGCGCCGAGGAGTTGGTATAGACGAAGCGCCGCCCGCGGAGCGTGCGGATCATCTGCGCGAGCGCCGGGTCGGGCGCGATGTCGGAAAGGTCGGTCGCGTTCATGTGGTCGAAATAGCGCGCCGGGTCGAGCCCGTGGTGGATCATCAAGCCGCGCAGGGTGAGACCGTAGTCGCGGAAATACTGCTTCTGGATGCGGCGCGCCTCGGTCGCATCGACGCCGAGGAACCCGGCGATGAACGTCCCGATATGCCGGTCGATGTCGCCGAGCAGCCGCTCCGTCACCGGGTAGAGCGTGTTGTCGAGGTCGAAGATCCACGCCTCCGCCTCGCGGAGGTTGCGGCTTCCGGCGCCTGAACCGTCCCCTGCCATGGCGCCAATCTGGTGCGCCGCGCCGTCCCGCGCAACCAATCGTTAAGGGCGGCCGCCTAGCCTCGCCGGAAGCGAAACGGGCCGCCGCGGGGCGGCCGACAATCGACGGCCCAAGGTCGGTGCAGGATGGAGGCGGTCCGCGGGATCGTGCCGGAGGAATCCGGCAGGCTCGAAGCGCTCAGGCGCGAACGCGACCGCTTCGTCGCGCTGGCGTTCTGCGCCGCCGACATGCTGTTCGAGACCGATTCCGATCACCGCATCGCCTTTGCCGCCGGGGCCACCGTCGCGCTCACCGGGCGGACGCCCGAAGGGCTGATCGGCAGCCAGCTCGAAGACCTGATCGCCGCCGGCGACCGCGCCTTCGTCGCCGAGCTGTTGGGTAGCCTCGCCTTGGGCCAGCGGCTCGATCCGGTATTGGCCCACCTCGACGGGCCGGAGGGGCTGACGCCGCCGCTGCTGCTTTCGGGCTATCACCTGCCCGACATGCCGGGGCGCTACTTCTTCGCGCTCAAGCTCGGCGCCGGCGCGATCGATCCGGAGCTGCGCCGCGCGCTTGCGCGCGATCCCGAATCGAGCCTCCTCGACAAGGACTCCTTTGCCCGCGTCGCCGCGCTCGAGGCGCGCGCGGCGAGCCGGACGGGCGAGGAGCTCAAGCTCACCATGTTCCGCCTCGACCGGGTGGCGGCGCTGCGCGCGCGCATCGGCGAGGAGGCGCACCGCACCCTCGCCGCGACGATCGGCGCGTGCCTGCGCGCCAACTCGGCGGCGGGCGAAAGCGCCGGGCGGCTCGCCGAGGACAGCTACGGTCTCCTCCACAAGCCGTCGCTCGACGTGGAGCGCATCCGCCGCAAGATCCAGGACTACGCGCGGGACGCCGACCCCGAAGGCGCGGGCGTCGCGGTCAGCCACGGCACGGTCGCGGCCGACGTGGCGCGCCTTGCCGACGGCGATGCGCTCCGCGCCGTGCAGTACGCGCTCGACCGGTTCTGCGCGGGCGCGCCGGAAGCGCCGCCGCCCGCGCGCCTGTCGGAGGCGTTCGACTCTCTGGTCGGCGAGACCACCGGCCGCATGACGGCGCTGCGGCGGATCATCGCCGAGGACGCCTTCGAGATCGCCTTCCAGCCGATCGTCGAAATCGCGACGCGGCGCATCCACCATTTCGAGGCGCTCGCCCGCTTCAGCCCCGACCGGGTGGACGACTCGCCCTACGAGATGATTACCTTTGCCGAGGCGACCGGGCTCATCTGCGACTTCGACCTCGCGATGTGCCGCAAGGTGCTCGCCTGGCTCGACCGCGACGGCGCCGGCGCGGACGGGGCGTCCCGCCGCGTCGCCGCCAACCTGTCGGGGCGCTCGCTCGGCAACGTCTCGTTCGTCGCCGCGCTGCACGACCTGCTCGACGCCTATCCGCAGTCGCGCCCGCGCCTCATCTTCGAGATCACCGAATCGGCGCGGATCGCCGATCTCGACCTCGCCAACCGGTTCATCCAGAGCCTGCGCTTGGCCGGCCACCGCGTCTGCCTCGACGATTTCGGCGCCGGGTCGAGCGCGTTCCACTATTTGCGCGCGCTCGAGGTGGACGTGGTCAAGATCGACGGCGCCTACATCCGGAGCGCGGTCGCCGACGCGAAGGCCAAGGCGTTCCTGATGGCGATGGCCGGGCTGTGCCACGCGCTCAAGGTCGAGGTGATCGCCGAGATGGTCGAGGAGCGGCACTATCTGCCGCTGCTCGAGGAATGCGGCATCCGCTACGCCCAGGGCTACCTGTTCGGCCGGCCGGACGTCGACGTCGCCGCGTTCGACGGCGGCGACCGCCGCTACGCCCGCAGGTTCCGCAAGCGGTAGCGGGCGGGCGGGCGCATTTCCCCGCCCCATTCTGCTTAATCGGGCCTTAACGGCGGCGGCCTAGGGTGCCGGGCCTTACCGGCGAGCCCGCATGACCGTTTTCTTCTCCAGCCGGCGCCTCGGCGGCCCCGATCCCGTGGCCGCGGCGAAGGCCTTGTTCCAGGGCGACGGGCCGCTGTCGCGCACCCGCGAGCCGGCTTCCGT
>DASWLB010000480.1:0-3093 GCA_036396315.1 Alphaproteobacteria bacterium | reverse complement strand
CGCACTCCCGAAAGGACGCGAAATGCCCAAGCTCAAGACCAAGAGCGGAGCCAAGAAACGGTTCCGGCTCACCGCCACGGGCAAGGTCAAGTTCAAGCCCGGCTTCAAGCAGCACAACTTGCGCAAGCGCCCGCAGAAGATGAAGCGGAAGGCGCGCGGCATGCAGATTCTGGCTGACCAGGACGGCAAGAAGGTCAAGCAGATGCTGCCCTACGCCTGAGGAGGGGACAATGTCGCGCACCACGAACGCCCCGCCCCGCAAGCAGCGCCGCAAGAAGCTCCTCGGGCGCGCCAAGGGCTATCGCGACCGCAACTCCAACGTCTTCCGCATCGCGAAGGAAAAGGTCGACAAGGGCCTGCAATACGCCTATCGCGACCGCCGCAACAAGAAGCGCAGCTTCCGCGCGCTGTGGATCCAGCGCATCAACGCCGGCGCGCGCCTCAACGGCCTCACCTATTCCCAGTTCATCAACGGGGTGAAGCGCGCCGGGATCGAGATGGACCGCAAGGTGCTGGCCGACCTCGCGGCGCGCGAGCCCGACGCTTTCGCCGCGATCGCCAAGCAGGCGCAGGCCGCGCTGGCTGGCGCCGCGGCGGAATAGCCGCGCGGCGTTGCGCCCAGGCATCCGCCGGGCGGTTCCATCGCCCACGTGGCGCACCGACGGATGACGGCCTAGCCATGGAAGACTTCGACCGGCAGCGCGAGAAATTCCTCGCCCGCATCGCGGCGGCGCCCGACCTCGACGGGCTCGAGGGCGTGCGCGTCGACATCCTGGGGCGCAACGGCGAGCTCACCAAGCTGATGCGCGGGCTCGGCCAGATGGCGCCCGACGCGCGCCGCGCGGCCGGTCAGCTCCTCAACACCGTCAAGGACGAGGTGACGGCGGCGATCGAGGCGCGCAAGGCGGCGCTCGGCCGGCTCGCGCTCCTGAGCCGGCTCGACATCGAGCGCATGGACGTGAGCCTGCCCGTCCGCCCCGAGCCCGAGGGGCGCATCCATCCGATCAGCCAGGCCACCGAGGAGATGATCGCGATCTTCGCCGAGATGGGTTTCGCCGTCGCCGAAGGGCCGCACATCGAGACCGACTTCCACAACTTCACCGCCCTCAACATCCCGCCCGAGCACCCGGCGCGCCAGCTGCACGACACGTTCTATCTGCCCGAGGGCAAGGACGGGGCGCGGCCGCTCTTGCGCACCCACACCTCGCCGGTGCAGATCCGCGCCATGCAGGGCGCCGAGCCGCCGTTCCGCCTGATCGCGCCCGGCCGCACCTTCCGCGCCGACTACGACGCGACCCACTCGCCCATGTTCCACCAGATCGAGGGGCTGCTGATCGACGAGACCACCCACATGGGCCACCTGAAGGGCTGCCTGATCGAGTTCTGCCGCGCCTTCTTCGAGGTGGACGACCTGCCGGTGCGCTTTCGCCCGTCCTTCTTCCCGTTCACCGAGCCCTCGGCCGAGGTCGATATCGGCTGCTCGCGCCAGGGCGGCGGCATCGCCATCGGGCGGGGCGGCGACTGGCTCGAGATCCTGGGCTGCGGCATGGTGCACCCGCGCGTGCTCGAGAATTGCGGCATCGATTCGACGCGCTTCCAGGGCTTCGCGTTCGGGCTCGGCATCGAGCGCGCGGCGATGCTCAAGTACGGCATCCCCGACCTCCGCACCTTCTTCGAATCCGACTTGCGTTGGCTGCGCCATTACGGGTTCGCCGCGCTCGACGTGCCGACCTTGTCCGGGGGGCTCACGCGGTGAGGGTGCCGCTTTCCTGGCTCAAGGACCATATCGAGACGGACGCACCGGCGGCGGAGATCGCGGCGCGCGCGACCGCGCTGGGCATCGAGGTGGAGAAAGTGGAGGACCGGGCGAAGGAGCTTGCGCCCTTCGTCGTCGGCTATGTCGAGGAGGCGTGGAAACATCCGAACGCCGACCGGCTGCAACTCTGCCGGGTCAACACCGGCGCGGCGACCGTGCAAGTCGTGTGCGGCGCGCCCAACGCGCGCACCGGCATGAAGGGCGTGTTCGCCGCGCCCGGCACGCTCATCCCCGGCACCGGCGCGGTCTTGAAGGCGGGCCGCATCCGCGGCGAGGATTCGAACGGCATGCTGTGCTCGGAGAAGGAGCTCGGCCTCTCCGACGACCACGAGGGCATCATCGAGCTGGCGGCGGACGCGCCGGTCGGCTCGCCGGCTTCGCGCGCGCTCGGCCTCGAGGACCCGGTGCTCGAGGTCGCGCTGACGCCGAACCGCGCCGACTGCGCCGGAATGCGGGGCATCGCCCGCGACCTTGCCGCCGCCGGGCTCGGCACGTTGAAGCCGCTCGAGGCCGAACCGGTGCAGGCCACGTTTCAGAGCCCCTTGCGCTGGCGCCGCGACTTCCCCGACGGGCAAGGCGATGCCTGCCCGCGCGTCGTCGGACGCTATTTCCGCAACGTGAAGAACGGGCCGAGCCCGCAATGGCTCGCCGACCGGCTGCGCGCCATCGGGCTCCGGCCGATCTCGGCGCTGGTCGACATCACCAACTTCGTCACGTTCGACCTCGCCCGCCCGCTCCACGTCTTCGACGCCGACACCATTGCGGGCGACCTCACCATGCGCTTCGCGCGCGCGGGCGAAACGTTGGGCGCGCTCGACGGGCGCACCTACACGCTCGATCCCGACATGGTGGTGATCGCCGACCGGGACGGGGTGCAGGCGATCGGCGGGGTGATGGGCGGGGAAGGTTCCGGCTGCGGCGAGGACACGACCAACGTGTTCCTCGAAGTCGCGCTGTTCGATGCGAAGCGCATCGCCGCCACCGGCCGCAGGCTCGGCATCGAATCGGACGCGCGCTACCGCTTCGAGCGCGGCGTCGACCCGACCTCGCTGGCGTGGGGCACGCGGGTCGCGACGCGCCTCATCCTCGAGATCTGCGGCGGCGAGGCGAGCGAGGTGGTCTCGGCCGGCGAGGAACCGCAATGGCAGCGCACCGCGACGCTGCGCCTGTCGCGCATCGCCGGGCTCGGCGGCGTGCACCTGCCGCCGGGCGAGCCCGCCCGCATCCTCGCGGCGCTCGGCTTCGAGGTGAGCGAGGAGGAAGACCTGATCCGCGCC
>DASWLB010000479.1:0-1540 GCA_036396315.1 Alphaproteobacteria bacterium | reverse complement strand
AGAACAGCCCGTTGATCGATTCGGCGAGCAGGAAGGCGACGCCGAGATTGCGCAGCGAGCGCGCCGCCGGCCGGTTCGACCCCATGCCGAAATTGCGCCCGGCGACGATCGCGTCGCCCTTCCGCATGGCGTCGACCCAGGCCGGCCGGTTGGCGGCGAACACGGCGCGCGCCTGCTCCGCCTCGCTCTTCACCATCACCGAGCCCGGCAGCATCAGGTCGGTGTTGATGTCGTCGGCGAACTTCCACACAAGCGCGGCGATCATCCGAGGTCTCCCGCGAAGAACTCGGCGGCGCTCGCGATGCGCCCGGCGATCGCCGAGGCCGCGACCGTCGCGGGCGAGGCCATGTAGATGCGCGCCGACGAATCGCCCATGCGTCCCTTGAAGTTGCGCGTCGAGGCGGTGATGCAGACCTCGCCCGGGCCGAGCACGCCCATGTGCCCGCCGACGCAGGCGCCGCAGGTGGCCGGCGTCACCACCGCGCCGGCCTCGGCCAAGGTCGCGACGTAGCCCGCCGCGAGCGCTTCGCGCCAGATCGCCTGCGAGCCCGGCGTGACGATGAGGCGCACACCGGCCGCGACGCGCCGTCCCGCGACGACCTTGGCCGCCGCCGCAAGATCGTCGAGCGTGCCGTTGGCGCACGAGCCGATGAAGGCCTGGTCGATGCGCTCGCCCGCGACTTGGCCGACCGGCACCGAGTTGCCGACGACCGAGTCGGGAAGGGCGACCAGCGGCTCGATCGCATCGAGCGCGAGGCGGCGGCGTTCCCTATAGATGGCGTCGCGATCGGGCACGGCCGCCTCGAACGGCGCCGGGTTGCGCGCCCGCACATAGTCGAGCATCGCCGCGTCCGGCTCGAAGATGACGAACTCGGCCGACAGCTCGGCGCCCATGATGGCGAGGGTGCGGCGGGCATTCAGGCTGAGGTTCGCCATGCCGGGGCCGCCATATTCGACGTTCTGGTTGACGTGCGCGCCCCAACGTCCCGCGATATGGAGGAACACGTCCTTGGCCGAGACGCCGGGCTTGAGGCGGCCTTCGAGGTCGTAGCGGACGGTCTCGCCGACGCGGAACCAGGTTTGGCCCGTCGTCACCGCGTACAGCGTCTCGGGCAATCCGACGCCGCGCGCGGCGCAGTTGAACGCGCCGCCGCCGCAGGTGTGGGAATCCGGGTTGACCATGACGGTGCCCGGCAGCCCATAGGCGTTGTCGGCGACGACGACGTGGCTGATCCCCTGGTCGCGGCCGACGTCGTGGAAGCGCGCGATGCCGAAACGCTTGACGAATTCGCGGGCGGCGGTGTGCGCGGCGGCGGTGAGCGGCTCGTTCGCCGGCACCATGTGGTCGAGCACGACGACGACCCGCGCCGGGTCGCGCATCCGGAGAACCTCGCGCCAGCTCGCCGGCAGGAAGTTGAGGTCGGTCAGCACGCAGGTCCCGACCTCGACGATCGCGATCTCGCCGGGAACGACCTGCGGCACGCCCGCGGCCCGAGCCAAAATCTTCTCGGCGATGTTCATGCCCATCGCGCACCTCCCG
>DASWLB010000478.1:0-1853 GCA_036396315.1 Alphaproteobacteria bacterium | reverse complement strand
CGTCACCACCGCCGCCTGTCCGGAGATTTGCACCTTATCTACCCCCCACGCTCCGAGTTTGGCCCCACCCCCACCCCAACCCTCCCCCCTCAAGGGGGAGGGGGTATCGGTGCGCGTCCCCTCCCCCCTTGAGGGGGAGGGACAGGGTGGGGGGTCATCTTATCGCTTGCGCCTCATTCCTTCCCGAACTTCGGTGCGCGCTTTTCGAGGAAGGCGGCGATGCCTTCCTCGGCGTCCGGCCCGGTCAAGGTCATCGCCGCCGCGAGCGATTCGAGGAACAGCCCGGTCGCGGCCGGCGCTTCCGCGATGCGCGGCAGCGCGTTCAGGATCATGTAGTTGGAGATCGCGGCGTTGCCTGCGACCGTCGCGGCGAGCGCCATCGCCTTGGCGAACGCCTCGCCCGCCGGCACGAGGTAGTGCGAGAGGCCGAGCCGCTGGCCCACCTCGGCGTCGTACCGCCGGCCGGTCAGCATCATCTCGATCAGCCGGTCGGTGCCGATTATGCGCCCGACGCGCACGCTGCCGCCGCCGCCGGTGAAGATGCCGCGCCGCCCCTCGGGCAGCTCGTAGAACGCGGTCGCGTCGGCGACGCGGATGTGCGCGGCTGCCGCGATCTCGATCCCGCCGCCGATCACCGCGCCCTGCATCGCCGCGATCACCGGCACGCCGCCGTACTGCATTTTGTCGAGGATCGCGTGCCACATGCGCGAATGCTTGGCCACCTCGATGGGCTCGCGCGCCGTCAGCTCGGTCAAGTCGAGCCCGGCGCAGAAATGCGGCCCCGCGGCGCACAGCACCACCGCCTTCGCGCCGCCGGGCAGGGACGAGAAGAACGCGTCGAGCTCGGCGGCGAGCGCGTCGTTCACCGCGTTGCGCTTCTCCGGCCGGTCGAGGCGGAGCACGGCGATGTCGCCGTGGCGCTCGCTGACGGTCGCGGGATTCGCCACTAGACCTTGGCCTTCGTCCGGGCCTTGGCGCGGGCGCGCGCCGCCTCGACGAGAAGGCGGTTGACGCGCTCGCGCACCGCGGCCGCCTGCTCGGGCGTCCAGTCCATGAATCCCTTGCCCACCTTCATCCCGGTCTCGCCCTTCTTCACCTTCTCGACGAGATAGGGGTGGGGCTCGGTGTCGCGGTTGAGGTGCTTCAACAAGGTCGCGTGCACGTCGAGCGTGATGTTGAGCCCGATCAGGTCCGACTGCTCGAGCGGCCCGAGGATGCCGAGCCTGGCGCCGAACCCGTCCTTCACCACGGTATCGAGCGTCGCGGCGTCGCAGATGCCGTCGGCGACGATGGCGATCGCCTCGCGCTTCAAGGCGTGCTGCAGCCGGTTGCCGATGAAGCCCGGCACGTCGCGCTTCACGTGCACCGGCGATTTTCCCGCCGCATCGAGCAGCGCCATGGTCTTCGCGACCGTCGCGGCCGAGGTGCGCTCGGCCTGCACCACCTCGACGAGCGGGATCAAATGCGGCGGGTTCCAGAAATGCGTGCCGACCACTCGGTCGGCCGTTTTCACCGGGCGCGCGATCTCGGTGATCGGCAAGGCCGAAGTGTTCGAGGCGAGGATCGCCTCGCGTTTGGTCGCCTTTTCGAGCCGCGCGAAGATGTCCTGCTTCACGGGCAGCTTCTCCGGCGCCGCTTCGATCACCAGGTCGGCGTCGGCGACGGCGCGATCGAAATCGGCTTCGAGCCGCACGTTCGACGCGAGCGACTCATCCTGATCGAGCAGCTTGAAGATCGCGCGGATGCGCTCGGGCGCCGACGTCAACACCCCTGCGCTCGTGTCGTAGAGCGCGACCCGATGCCCCGCGGCGGCGAATATTTGCGCGATGCCGTGACCCATCAGCCCGGCGCCG
>DASWLB010000477.1:0-7793 GCA_036396315.1 Alphaproteobacteria bacterium | reverse complement strand
GCTGCCGCCCTGCGGGGCCGACTGCCGCGCGACGTGGTTGCGGAAGTTCTGCCCGACGCTGCGGCTGTTGCGGACCTTCAGACGTTCCTCGGTGATGAGCGCGTGGTTGAAGGTGTCGGCTTGCAGCAGCTTGCGCGTGTCCTCGAGCGTCGGCTCCTTCTCCGCCATCATCTGGTCGGCGCGCTGCTGCGCCTCCTGGTGTCGCGCTGCCTGGCCCTCGTCCTGCGGCGGCAACAGGTTGCCGGAGCCGAGCACGACGACGTGGGAGTAACGATGGGGCTCGGCGAGGGCGAGCTCCACGGCGAAGCCTCCCGAGCGCGAATGCGCCATCAGCGCAACCTTGCCCAACCCGGCCGCGTCGATGAACTTCGGAATGGAGTCGCGCTGCGCCTTCACCGTCTGCTGCGCGGGGGTGTCGCTGAGCCCGAATCCCGGGATGTCGAACGCCATGGCGCGAAACCCGGCGTCGGCGAACTGGGCGATATTGTCGGCGAACACGTCGGCCGACGAACCGAGGGACGCACCGTGGAGGAACAGGGCGACCGGCCCGGCGCCCTGCTCGATATAGCGGACGCGCAGCCCGTCGAACGTGACGTACTTGTCTTCGAGGCGTGTGGTGACCGCCGTAGCCATGGTCCAGCTCTCCCTGATCGGTTCCGGATCGTCTGCTAGCCTAGCGCCAAAACTCCCGCGTCGCCAGCCGCGCGCCCTCGGCCATCGCGGCGAGCTTCGCCCACACCACGTCGGCATCGACCGCGGCCTGGCCGACCCAGGTGCCGTAGCCGCAGTCCGATCCGGCGATCACGTTCTCGCGCCCGACCAGCTTCGCGTAGCGGCCGATCCGCTGCGCGACGAGCTCGGGGTGCTCGATGAAGTTGGTCTTGGATTCGAGCACGCCCGGGATCAGCACCTTGCCCGGCGGCAGCTTCACCGTCTCGAACAGCTTCCATTCGTGGGCGTGACGCGGGTTCGCCGCCTCGAACGACAGGCCCTCGGGCTTCGCCTGGAACACCACGTCGATGATGTCGGCGAGCGGCACGTCGTAATGGTGCGGTCCCTCGTAATTGCCCCAGCACAAATGCAGCCGTACCCGGTCGGACGCGACATTGGCGAGCGCGTGGTTGAGCGCCGCGACGTGCAGCCCCGCCATGCGCCGGAAATCCTTGAGATCGAGATCGGCGAACTGAATGTGGCGGCCCATGGCGAGATCGGGGCAGTCGATCTGCAGCACGAACCCCGCGCCCGCCACCGTCTCGTACTCGTATCGCATCGCGTCCGCAATCGCGAACAGATAGGTCTCGTAGTCCTTGTAGTGCTCGTTCTTGAAGAACAGCGCGATCACGCCGGGCGAGGCCGCGGTCATGAACCCTTCCTCGGCGCGCACGTCCGCGAGCGCGGCCTTGAGGTTGGCGACGTCGGAAGCGGCGGCCGCGCGGTCGCGTACCGCGACCGGGCCGGTGCAGGCGGGCGTCTTGCGCCGCGACCGGCCGGGATCGCCGAACACCCGCTTGGCAAGCTCCGGAAAGTCCACGAGGTCGCGGTAGCTCAGCGCGTGGCTCGCCCCGCCGAAGCCGGTCAGCCGGTCCTTCGGATAGGTTGCGTAGGACGGCTTCGACATCTCGCCGTCGTTGACCACGGCGACGCCCGCCTGGGCCTGGCGGCGCACCACATCGGCAACCGCCGCGCGGATGCGCGCAGCGAGCGCGGCCGGGTCAACCGGCACGCCTTCCTCCTTGGCGAACATCATGCGGATCAGGTCGGCCGGACGGGGCAGGCTGCCGGTATGGGTGGTGAGGAAGCGGTCGGTGCTGCGCTTCATGGTCGGCGTCGTCCCCGCTGAGGCCGCGCTTGGAAGCGGCGCAAGGCCACGTTAGCATCGCGGCCGCAAGGACCGAAGGATACCGCGATGCCGCTTCTGCCCGTCAACGGCGTTCGACTCCACGTGGAAGACAAGGGGACCGGCGAGCCGATCGTGTTCGTGCACGAGTTCGGTGGCGACTGGCGCAGCTGGCGTCCCCAGATCCGCCATTTTTCGCGCAACCATCGGTGCGTCGCCTACAACGCGCGCGGCTATCCGCCCTCCGAGGTGCCGGACGACGAGGGCGCGTACGGCCAGGACGTGGCGACGGCCGACCTTGCCGGCGTGCTCGATGCGCTCGGCATCGCCAAGGCCGTCGTCGTCGGCTGCAGCATGGGCGCGTACACGGCGTTGATGTTGGCGATCGAGCGTCCGGAGCGCGCCTCCGCCGTGGTCGCGGCGAGCGGCGGATCGGGCGCCGCGACGACGCCCGAGCAGCGCGAGGCGTTCAAGCGGGACTCGCTCGCCCGCGCCGAGCGCATGCTTGCCGCCGGAACCGCGAACCTGCCGGAGTTCGCGGCGGGCCCCGCACGCGTCCAGCTCAAGCGCAAGAACCCGGGCGGCTTCGCCGAGTTCGAGAAACAGCTCGGCCAGCACTCGGCCAAGGGCTCGGCCTACACGTTGCGGCGCGTGCAAACCCTGCGTGCGCCGCTCTACGATTACAAGCGCGAGCTGGGCGCGCTCGCGGCGCCGGTGCTGCTCGTCGTCGGCGACGAGGACGAGGCCTGCCTCGACGTCAATGGGTGGCTGAAGCGCACCATTCCGGCGGCCGGCCTGTCGATCCTGCCGCGCACCGGACACCTGGTGAACCTCGAGGAGCCGCCGGTGTTCAACCGCATCGTGGATTCGTTCCTCGCATCGGTCGCGCGGAACGACTGGCCGGCGCGCAAGCTCGCGGCCTAGCGAAACCGAATTCATCCGTTGGGAAGGCAAGTGCGATGGCATTGAAAGTCCGCCGCGTGGTCACCGGGCACGACAGGAACGGCAAGGCGGTGGTGCGCATCGACGATGTCGGCGCCGGCGCGGTTCCGGGCCGCGCCAACCAGAGGCGCCAGAACATCTGGACGACCAACGACCTGCCCGTGACCTTCGCGGAAGACGGCGAGGACAAGGGCGCGCGCGAGATCGGCACCACCATCACCGGCGGATCGGTGTTCCGCGTCGTCGAGTTCGGACCCGGCGTCGCGCCGCGCAACCACCGCACCGACTCGATCGACTACGCCGTCGTGATGTCGGGCGAGATCGACATGGAGATGGACGGCACGGTCGTGCACCTGAAGGCCGGCGACGTGCTGGTGCAGCGCGGCACCATCCACAACTGGGTGAACAACGGCAAGGCGCCGTGCGTCATCGCCTTCGTGCTGATCGCCTCGACCGGCCATGCCGCCGTCGGTTGATCGGCGGGCGGGGCCTGCCGCTTGAGTTTTGCGGGTCGCTGTGGGAAGGTTCGGGGCTGGGCAAAAGCCCGGCCGCAGCGAAGAAACGAGTTCCCGTCAGAGGGAGGCGGTGCGCGCCGCAAGCCGGCGCGCGGGACTGCGCAGGAGACGACAGGAGGAGCATATCCAGATGTTTGCATGGCGCATGATGGCTGCGGCAATCGCCGCGGCCGCGATTTCCGGCGCTGCCGAGGCGCAGACGATCGGCATCGTCTCGACCGGCCCCGGTTCCTACACCCACTCGGCGTCTTCGGCGATCGCCAAGCTCCTGGTCGAGCGCGCGGGCCTTCAGGCGCGCGTTCAGCCGCAAATCGCCTCGCCGTCGATCAATGTCGAGGCCGGCACGGGCGACCTCGGGCTCACCAACTCGTTCGATTCCGTGTTCTTCATCACCGGCACGGGCGAGTACGAGGGCCAGGGACCGCGTCCGAATCTCAGGGCCGTCGCCAACCTGGTGCCGCTCAGGACCGCGATGCACGTGCGGAAGGATTCCGGCATCAAGACGATCGCCGAAATCAAGGGTAAGCGGCTCGGCGGCGGCTTCACCGCGCAAAAGACCATTGCGCGGATCATCGAGGCGCATCTCGCCAATGCCGGCCTTACCTATGACGACGTGCGCCCGGTGCTCGCGCCCAACGTCGGCGCCGCCGCGGACGATTTCGGCGCCGGCAAGTCGGACGCCTTCTTCTTCGCGCTCGGCTCCGCCAAGGTGAAGGAGGTCGGCGCCAAGGTCGGCGGCCTGCGCGCCATCCCGATCGATCCCTCGCCTGGCGCGATCGCGCGCGCGGAGAAGATCCTGCCCGGCGCCTACGCGCTCAAGATCCAGCCCGCGCCGAACATCGAAGGCGTCGAGCGGGAGATGCACATCATCGGGTTCGACTTCATCCTCAACACCAACAACAAGGTCGCCGACGACGTGATCTACAAGATCACCAAGGTGCTCTTCGAGAACGGCAAGGAGATGGGCACGAGCTTCCCGCCGCTGCGCGCCTTCGATCCGGCGAAGATGGTCAAGTCCTATCCGCCGCTCGAGTATCACTCCGGAGCGATCAAGTTCTTCCGGGAAAAGGGAATGTGGCCGCCGAAGCAGAGCTAGGCGGCGAGGAAACGCGACCGCCCGGCCTTGCGGGGCGGAAATTGGACCATCGGGAAAGGAGCGGTTCGCCCATGCAGGCCCTGCGCAATTTGGCCGTCGGCATCGCCGCGGCGACGATTTCGTGCGCGGCTCACGCGCAGACGCTCGGCGTCATCACGACCCCGCCGGGCTCGTTCAGCAACTCGATCTCTTCGGCGATCGCCAAGGTGCTGGTCGAGAAGGCCGGGCTCCAGGCGCGCGTCCAGCCGCAGGCGTCGTCGCCCGGGGTGACCGTCGCCGCCGGCACCGGCGATTTTTCGATGGTCAACACGTTCGACGCCAAGTTCATCGTGACCGGAACCGGCGAGTACGAGAGCGAGGGGGCGAAGCCCGACCTCCGGCTCATCGCCAACATCGTTCCGCTCCTGAACGGGTTCTACACCCGCCGGGACTCGCAGATCCGCACCATCCACGACGTCAAGGGCCGGCGCGTGGCGGGCGGCTTCACCGCGCAGAAGACGCTCGAGCGGATCATGAGGGCGCACCTCGCGAACGGCGGGTTTACGTTCGACGACGTGAATCCGGTGCTGGCGCCCAACGTCGTGGCCGCGGCGAACGACTTCGGAGCGGGCAAGTCGGATGCGTTCATCTTCGCGTTCGGTGCCGCAAAGGTGAAGGAGGTCTCGGCCAAGGTGGGCGGGCTCAGGGTGATCTCGATGGACCCCGCGCCCGCGGCGCTCGCGCGCGCGGAGAAGATCATGCCCGGCGGCTACACGGTGGCGGTGAAGCCCGGGCCCAACGTCGAAGGGGTGGAGAGCGAGACGCAAGTGCTGGCCTTCGACTTCATCCTGTGCACGAACAGCAAGGTCGCCGAAGACGTCGTCTACAAGGCGACCAAGGCGGTGCACGAGAACAAGGCGATGCTCGCCGCGACCTTCGCGCCGCTGCGCGGGTTCGATCCTGCGATGATGGCGAGGGCCTATCCCGAGCCGCTCGCGTACCATCCGGGCGCGGTCAGGTTCTACCGCGAAGCAGGGACTTGGCCGCCGAAGCGGCAATAGGGCGGCGGGACTCGCCCAAACGGGACGCTGCGGGAGGCTAGTTGCAGAAATTCATCACCGTTCTCGCGGTGCTGCTCACGCTCGGCGTCATCGCCTGGGCCTGCGATCTCTATCGCGCGGCGGGGCTGCTGCTCTACACCGAACAGTTCCTCGCCGGCATGGTGGCGATCGCGATCCCGCTCGTGTTCCTTCATCTGCCCGCGAAGCGGAACACGGAGCGCACCGGACGCGTGCCGTGGTACGACCTGCTCGCCGCCGCGGCGGGCTTCGCCTGCTGCATCTACATCATCGTGCGCTACCCGGTGCTCTCGACCCGGGTCCCCATGGTGCCGACCGACGGGCTGATCGTCGCGGCGATCATGTTCGTCTTGTTCCTCGAAGGGCTCCGGCGCACCTCGGGCATCACCCTGCCGATCGTCGTGCTCGGATTCGTGGTGCTGGCGATGGCCGGCCCGGCGCTGCCCGGCCTCATGCAGGGCCGGCCGGTGCCCCTCGACCGGCTCGTCTATTACCTCACCTGGGACGCGACCGCGATCCTCGGCGTGCCGATGCTGATCGTGACCACGGTCGTCATCGCCTTCGTGTTTTTCGGCAACGTGCTGTTCCGCGCCGGCGGCTCGACCTTTTTCACCGACATCTCGATGGCGCTGATGGGGCGCTATCGCGGCGGCCCGGCGAAGATCTCCATCGTTGCCTCCTCGCTGTTCGGCACGATCTCCGGCAGCGTGGTGGCCAACGTGGTGGCCACTGGCGTCGTCACCATCCCGATGATGAAGAACGCGGGCTACCGGGCGCAGGTGGCGGGCGCCGTGGAGGCGACGGCCTCGACCGGCGGCCAGCTGATGCCGCCGGTGATGGGCATCGCCGCCTTCCTGATGGCGGAGTTCCTCGAGGTCAAGTACCGCGACGTCGCCATCGCCGCGCTGATCCCCGCCATCCTCTACTACGTCGGGCTGTTCATCCAGGCCGACCTCGAGGCGGTGCGCATGGGCATCAGCCGCGTGCCCGAGGATCGCATCCCGCGCGTCCTCCGGGTGCTGAGGGCGGGCTGGTTCTTCCCGATCCCGTTCGCCGTCCTCATCGTCGCGCTCTTCGTGCTCGACTGGTCGCCGGAGACGGCGGCGCTGTCGGCCGCGCTCGTGATCCTGGTCGCCGCCTTCGTCTTCAAGTTCGAGGGCAAGAGACTCACGCCCGCCGACGTGCTCGGCATGCTGAAGGCGACCGGGCTTTCGGTGCTCGAGCTGTTCATGATCGGCGCGGCCGCGGGAATGGTGATCGGCGTCCTCAATATCACCGGCCAGGGGTTCGGACTGACGCTGTCGATGGTCCACCTCGCGGGCGGCAACATTTTCAGTTTGCTCGTACTCGCGGGCATTGCCTGCATCATCCTCGGCATGGGCATGCCCACGGTGGGCGTCTACATCCTGCTCGCGACGCTCGTCGCGCCGGCGCTGATCGAGATGAAGATCCCGCCGATGGCGGCGCACATGTTCATCCTCTACTACGGCATGCTGTCGATGATCACTCCGCCCGTCGCGATCGGCGCGTTCGCCGCCGCCAACATCGCCAAGGCGCCGCCGATGCGGACCGGATTCGAGGCGATGCGGTTCGGCTGGGTGGCATTCGTCATCCCGTTCCTGTTCGTGTTCTCGGGAACGCTCCTCATGTACGGCGATCCCGTGCACATCTTCGTCGATTTCGTGGCGGCGGTCGTCGGCATCTGGCTGTTCTCGGCGGCGATGATGGGGCACGCCTTCCGTCCGCTCGCGTTCCAGGGCAAGGTGATCTATGCGGCCGCCGGCGCGTGCCTCCTGATCCCGCTCGAGGCGTTCGGCGGCGGTCGCTGGGTCAATCTCGTCGGGGCGGCGCTTGCGATCCTGATTTTCGCCGGCGAGTTCGCGGGCAAGCGGCGCAAGGCGCGCGCCGGTGCGATGCCGTGAGCGGTATCGACGAGACGCCGCATTAAAGGGAGTTGGCGACGTGACGCTGTATCTCACGGTCGAAGACGTGCGCGGGCTCGTCGGCATGCAGGACGCGGTCGATGCGCTGGACACGGCGTTCAAGCACTGGGCCGATCCCGGCACGGCGCAGTTCCCGCGCCGCCGCCTGTCGCTGCCCGGCGGGCCGGTCAATCTGATGGCGGCGTCCTACCCGTCGCAGGGCGTTTACGGCTACCGCGTCTATTCGATCCTACCCAAGGGCATGTCTAACCAGGTGTTCCTGTTCGACATGGAGGGCGGGCCGCCGCTCGCGATCATCGAATCGGGCACGGCCTCGACGACGCGCACCGGCGCCGCCACCGGGATCGCGACGCGCTACCTCGCGCGCGAGGATGCGCGCACGGTCGGGCTGATCGGCTCGGG